>JAPKZJ010000026.1 GCA_026393855.1 Candidatus Aminicenantes bacterium | reverse complement strand
ATTTTTAGAGCCGTTTTGGCATAATGCATGCGGGGTCTCCTCAGGCGTTGCAACCGTGAGCCGGCCTTCGGGCTCGGCTCGGAGAGACCCCATTTTATTTCACTAATCCCGAAAAGTACCCCCAATTTTGATTTCCAGATTCGTGTCCAGACTAATCCCGGGAAATATAACAACTTAGACCGTTCCCGGCCTATTTATTGGGGGAAGTCCTGGTCACTCGGCCCGTCCGGAAGAGCTCATCGACATGGTCAATAAGTTATATCTTTCTTATTTTGGCGGGAGCGGCTTTTCCTTTCCGGCGCGATTCGACGGGGAAAACGGCCTTTCCCCCGACAAAAACGTCGTGGACCCGAAGCGCCGAGTCCAGGAGGACGACGTCGGCGTCGCAGCCCTTAGCCAGGGCTCCTTTCTTCTTCTCCAGGCCCAGCAGTCGGGCGGGGTTGGTCGTGACGAGGGGCAGGACGTCGGCCAGCGGCCAGCCGCTCCAGCGGATGACGTTGCGGACGGCTTGAAGAAGGGTCAACGTGCTTCCGAAGAGCTTCCCTTCTTTGGTTCGCAGGGGCGCCTTGTCGATGCCCGCCGGCCGGGTTGCGTCGGTGACAAGAAGAACTTTGTCCGGCGGCTTGGCCGCCAGGGTTAGAAAGATCGTGCCCGGGTGGAGGTGGTGCCCGTCGGCGATCAGCTCGACCGAAGCCTCGTCGTTCAGCAGCAGGGCGCCCGCCAATCCCGGCTCACGGTGGCCGAACCCGCTCATAGCGTTGTAAAGATGGGTGCCGTGGCGGACGCCGGCCTCGAATCCTCGCAGCGCCTCTTCGAAGGTCGCGGCCGAATGGCCGGCCGAGGCGATGATGCCGCGGCCGCCGAGAAACCGAATGAAGGTTTCCGCGCCTTTGAGCTCGGGCGCCAGGGTGACGATGCGGATGGGGGTCTTGATGGCCTTGCCCAGGGCCCGGATCGCATCGGGATCGAAGCGGCGGATGTTCGCCAGGGGCTGGGCGCCTCGTTTCTCGGCCGCGATGTGCGGGCCTTCCAGGTGGAGGCCGAGGATCTCCGGCAGCGCGCCCGCCGCGATCTTGTCACGGCCGCGCCTGGATTCCCGGCGAACCTGGTCGATCGTCCGGGCGGCCTTTTCAACGGCCTTCTTTGAGGCTGTCATCAAGGTCGGGAGGACCGAGGTTGTGCCCTCCCGGGCGTGGGTCCGAAGGATGGTCCGGACCGCATCGGTCCCGGCGTCCATGTAATCGGCCCCTCCGCCGCCGTGCTGGTGGACGTCGATGAATCCCGGAACCGCGATCAGGCCGCGCCGGTCGTGGACTTCCAGGACGAATCGCCGCGATCGGTTATGGAGGCGGCGCACCAGCGCGCCCATCTTTTTATAGGAACCGACCGCCACGATGCGCTTGCCGCGGGCCAGGACGGCGCCGTCGGGGATCGAGGCTCCCGGCGTCAGAACGGCGCCGGCCCGGATCAGGGTGAATGCGGCGGGGGGGCGGCCGACGGGGTTGGCGGCCGCGGCGCGCTTGGTTCCGCGCGGCGCCCGGCTCTTGGCTTTGGGCCCGGCTTTGGCCTTCCCGGCGGTCTTGGTCGTCTTGGTTCGAGGCATGGGCAAACTCCTTTCTAGGCCCGGGCGCCTTCGGCTCGCGCGACGCTCAGGCTGACTTGAGGGCGGCCGCGATGGCGTCTTTCAAGGCGTCCAGGGCGGCCGCGGCTTTGGCCCGCGTCCTGGCTTCGGCCAGGACGCGGATGATAGGCTCGGTGTTGGACGGCCGGACGTGGATCCAATGATCCGGGAAGTCGACCTTCAAGCCGTCGGTCAGGTCGATCCGTCCCTTCGCCTGGTAGTGCTTCTTGAGCCGCCCGATGAGGCGGTGGGCCTGTTCGGCCGATCCGCTGATGCGGTCCTTGAGCATGAAGTATCGGGGCAGGCTATGCTGCAAGTCCGAGACCTTGCGCCGGGTCTCGGCCATCGATTCCAGGATCAGGGCCATGGCCGTGAAGCTGTCGCGGCAGGGATGGACGGAGGGATCGATGACCCCGCCGTTGCCCTCGCCGCCGATGACGGCCCGCGGCCGGGCGGATAGAAGCTTTTCGACCACGTTGATCTCGCCGATCCGGGTCCGGAAGACCTTGACCCCGCGCTCGGCGGCCAGGTCGTCGATCAGGCGCGAGCTGGACAGGTTGCAGACCACGGAGCCCTTCCGCTTGCCCAGGACATGGCGGACGGCCAGGGCCAAGGTCAGTTCCTCGCCCAGCGGCTCGCCGCGTTCGTTGACCACGGCCAGCCGATCGGCGTCGGCGTCCTGCACGAACCCGACGTCGGCCTTGGACTCCCGGACGGCCCGGCAGACGGCCGTGATGTTTTCGGGCGTGGGCTCGGATTCGTGGGCGAATTCGCCGTTCGGGTCGGTATAGAGAGGCACAACCTCGCAGCCGAAGGCCTCGAGGAGGCGGGGGCCGAGCAGAGCCCCGGCCCCGTTGTTGCAGTCCAGGGCCACCCGCAGGCGGCGGCGGCGAACGACGGCCGTGTCGAATCGCGACAGGATGCGCCGCAGGTGCGGATCCGAAGCGTCGTCCAAATGGGAGGGGACGCGGTGGCGCTCGGCCGGGGCCAGGGCGAACTCGCCTTGGTGGTAGATATCAAGGTATTCCTCGGTCTGTCGCGGCGTCAGGTAGAGCCCGTCGCGGCTGATGAACTTGAGCCCGTTCCATTCCTTGGGGTTGTGGCTGGCGGTCACGGCGATGCCGCCTGCGGCCCGCTGGTCCTTGGTCAGGAAGAGGAAGGAGGGAATGGCGCAGATGCCCACGTCGACCGGCCGGCAGCCGACGGCCAGGAGGCCGGCGGAAACGGCCTCGCTGAGCATGATCCCCGAGCGGCGGGCGTCGCGGCCGACGAGGACGGGTCCGCCGCCGACGTAGGTGCCGAAGGCCTGGGCCAGGGCCGCCGCGAGCTGGGGCGTCAGGCTGTCGCCGACGATGCCCCGGGCGCCGGAGATCGAGATCTTGAGGGTCGTCTTGCTCTTCATCGTACCATCAGCTCGAGGTCGTTCAGAATTTCGTCGGCCCGGGCGCGGGCCTTGTCGCGGTCGCGGTCCTCGGCGATGACTCGGACCATGGGTTCGGTCGAGGAGGCCCGGACCTGGGCCCAGCCGGTCTTGTCCTCGACCCGGACGCCGTCGCCCGTGTCGACGGCCTTCGGCCCGAACAAGGCCTTGATCTCGGCCATGACCCCGTGGATGCGGGCGGGCGGACAATAGATCTTTTCCTTGACGATGTGATAGCGGGGCAAGGCCCCGACCAGCGCCGACAGCCGCAGGCCGGTCTTGGCCAGAGTCTCCAAAACAAGGCCCATGGTCAGGAAGCCGTCGAAGGCGGGCTGGAAATCCAAGGCCGCCACCCCGCCGCTCCCCTCGCCGGCCAGGATGGCCTCCTCCTGCAGGGCGGCATGGATGAGGTGGGACTGGCCGACCTTGGTTCGCAGGAGAGGGCAGCGCCGCCCGGCGACGTCCTCGATCATCCGGGAGGTAGAGTAGCTCGTGATGATCGGCCCCGGCCGCCGGGCCAGGACGGCTTCGGCGACGAGCGGGAACGTGAATTCCTCCGACAGGCTCTCGCCGGTCTCGCTGACGAGCGAGACCCGGCTGACGTCGCTGTTCAGCAGGAATCCGGCGTCCGCCCCGATGGCTTTAAGGACGGACACGGCTTGCTGGGCGTTGCGCGGCCTCGGCTCGGGATCATGCGGGAAGAACCCGTTGGGCTCGTCGTTGATCGGGATGAGATCGAAGCCGAGCCGGTCGGCGAAGGCTTTCAGAAACGGCGCCCCGGCCCCCGAGCAGGCGTCGATGACGACTTTGAAGCGGGCCCGGCGGACGGCGTCGATATCCAGGAACCGGCCCAGGGCCTGGAAATAGGCCTCGATCGGCCCTGCGGCTTGGGACAGCGCGCCCAGCCCGTCGGTATCGGTGTTGCGGAAGCGGCCGACGTGATAGATGTCCAGAACTTCGGTGCCCTGAAAGGGATTGAGATAAGTCCCCTCGGCGTTGATGAAAGTCAGGGCGTTCCACTGGATGTCGTTATGGCCGGCCGTGATCGAGACTCCGCCGCCGGCCCCCAGGCCGCGCACCGCGTGCTGCAGGATGGGCGTCGGGCAGACCCCCAGATCGATGACGTCGCATCCGGCCGAGAGAAGGGCTGCCGCGCAGGCGGACCGCAGCATCGGGCCGTGGATCCGGGTGTCGCGGCCCAGGACGAGCGGGCGGCCTTCGGCGAAGGCGCCGAAGGCGGCGGCGAAATCCATGACCGTTTTGGGGGTCAGCGACTCGCCCACGATGCCGCGGACGCCGGAAATGCCGATCTTGAGAAGTTTCATGGGCTTAGAAAGAATTATAGCCTAAGAAACGCGGGGCCGTATAGGCCATCCCAATATTTTTCATTCCTCCCCGTGCCGACGGGGAGAGTAGGTTCTTGCCGGATCGACCGCCTCAGCGGTCCCGCCGTCCCAGCTTTTATAGAAGACGCGTCGCAGCCGCTGCGCCATCGGCGCGCTGTCGACGATCAGCCCTAGGTTCCGTGAATCATGGAAATAGCTTTTCTCCCCGTTGCTGGTTCCCAGCCAGAACTTCCCGCCGTCTACCAGAACGAACTTGCAGTGCTCGACGCGGGCATAGGGGATGTAGCCGCCGGACCATTCGGGGATGACGCTGAACCGGACTTCGATATTCGGCACCGCGGCCAGATCCTTCAAAGCTCTCTCCGCCGGGGTGCCCTTTTGCCAATCCGCCACTAAGAGCCGGACGCGGACGCCGCGGCCGGCGGCGCGCCGCAAGGCGCCGTCCAAAGCTACATAAGGCGACGAATCCCGGCCGACCGGCGAATAGGAGAGAAACTGCAGACAGATCTCGCGCCGGGCTTCGCTTAAAAGCCGGCCGATTCGGGTTTCATCCCATAGCGACGGATCCGGAATCAGGGACATTGGACTGGCGGTCGGCTGCAGGGAAACGCGCCCATACCTTTTCGACGACACCTCGAATGCGGGCTCGACCTTGGCCGCCAGCTCGCCGAGGACGCTTTCGCGCGACTGCCCTCCCGCCAGCCGCCAATCCATCTCGAAGATGCGCCGGTAGACCGCAGCCAGACGCCGATCGCGGATCCTCAGTCCCAACTCGTGAATGTGGGTCAGCGACCGCCAGTCGAAATTTGGACTGCCGATGAAAACCGTTTCGCCGTCGACGATGATGTATTTCGCGTGGTGCGTCCCGCCGGCCAGGGCGGCGAAATCGATGAGGCGCACGGAGACGCCGGGCATATGACGCAGCGCATCCAACAGGATCGGGTAGGTGGCGGACATCCGGCTGTCCGCTAAACAGCGGATAGGGACGCCGCGGCGGGCCGCGGCCGCCAGCTCGAGGATCACCCGGTCGAGCGTCTCTCCCGGCCGGTGGGCATAGTAGAACTGCCCCATCTCTATCGTTTCGCGGGCCGAGCGGATCATCTCGCACCACACGTCCGCGGTGTTGCGCAGATCGGCGTTGTCGAGGCCGGTCTCGACCGGGACGCTCTCCACGAGCTCGATGGCGTCAACTGTCGGGGGGCGAGGGTGAAAACAGGCGGACGCGGCCGCGATCAGCGCGAGGGATGCGAGGCGAAACCGGATCGGCCGCCTTTTCTTCTTGTTCTTCATCTTGATGACCTCCGTGTCGGCGGGCTTCGGTCCGGCCCGGGCCGTGCGCTCGGCTCCCCTTATCGTCGGCCGAAGATGAAGCCCAGGCCGCCGCCCAGCCGGATGCCGCCGAGATCGACGGCCTGGCCGTACGGCTTGACGGGGAGAACGACGTACTTCGCGTCCGCGGACAGGAACAGGAAGCGCCACGGGTAGAATCGGATTCCGACGGCGATGACGCCCGCGGGAGCGAATCGGTTGACTCTGTGGTCCTGGACGTAGGCGTAGTCCACGGTCTGTTTGTAGTGATAGAGCCCGATACCGCCGCGCGCATAGAAGCCGGCCGCCCCCAGGCGGATCTCCCGGCCGATCGTGGCGTCCAAGCCCCATAGCCCGAACTCGGCCGCGGATGCCGATAGGCCGAGCATCCCGGCGCGGGAAGCGGCCGATTCGAACCGAAGACCGGCTTCCCAGCCGGAACGGAAGACGAGATCGAACCCGGCCGTGACGGCGACGCCGCTGCCGTAGGTTTGCCGGATCTTGGCGTCGTTCTGATTTCGCCAGACCGCGTTTCCGTCGAGCCGCAACGTCAGGGCGGACACCGGGCCGGCCAGGACGGCGGCCCAAGCCAGAGCCGCCGCGGCCATTCGCGCCGCCGCCCGGCCCCAGGACCGGCGGCTCACTGGATCACCTCCGCCCCGGTGCTCTCGACGCCGTTGGCATCGATGGCGATGATTCGGTAGGCGTAGGCCTCGTCCTTTTTCAGCCCCCTGTGTTCGTAGACGGGGGAGGCTTCGGCCGCGATCTCGGCCAGGAGGACATAAGCTTCGTCCCCCGCGCCCTTGGGCTTTTTGTAGATTCGGTAGCTCTCGATCCGGGTCCGGTTCCGGGCGTCGTTGGCCCAGGCGAGCTTGTTGATGTATTCGATGAAGAAGATGAAGTCGCTCTGAAGCCTGGTCAGCGAGGCCCCGGCCGGCGGAAAGAGGGTGTAATGGATGTCGGCGGCGAAGGCCATGACCGGGCCGGCGGCGCCGATGGAGCTGAGCGTCAGGCCGGGCGAGGTCCCGTCGTAGCGGCTACAGTTGGGTGTGGTCAGCGGCGACAGCGTCCGGCCGGCGGTGTAGTAATCGGCGGCTCCCGCGGCGTACCCCCGCTCGATCTGCTCCAGCCCGTCGGCCTCCATCAGCCGGACGAGCTTGTGGTCGGTGTAGGAATTGTCGTAGCGGAAGTTCGTTCCGGCCGTGTTCAGCCGGGCGTCGACGTGCCAGACGATCAGCCCGTCTCCCGGCAGGGTCGCGTCGTTGGCGGCCCGGGTCCGGTTCTGGACCATGAAGAATTCATCGAACGGCTGGGATGCGGAGGACTCCGGCATCAGGATCAGCGCGTCCTGCCCGCCGCCGGACGCTCCCAGGGCAAAGCCGCGCGTCCCATAGACGAAGGCTTGCGGGGAGATCCAATCCAACAGCATTTTGCTGAAACAGTTGTGGTCGCCGCGGTTGGCGTCCATCATGTCGAACCCGCCCAGCCCCCCGCCCGGCCCGACGGTGGCGTCGTAGTCGTAGTAATCGGGCAGGCCCAGGGCGTGGCCGGTCTCATGCATGACCACGATCTGATCGTAAGCCCCCGGCCAGTAACGGGATTCCCATTGCCAGGAATACTTGGCGGCATAGAACCGCTTGCCGTCCAGCTGGAAGGTCTGGTCGGAGAAGCTGGTCTGGTAGCCCCACCAGAAATTGCTCCAACCGTTGTTCGGCCCGGCCCAGACGACGACGAAATAATCGATGGTCCCGTTGCCGTCGTTGTCGTACTTGGAGAAGTCGTGGCCCTGGGCGTCGAAATGGAGCAAAGCCTCCTTGATCAGCGCCTCCCGGGCGGAGGTGGTCTGCGGCATGGAAGTCCGGGTATAGGACGGCCTGTACCAGCCGAGGACCGAGCCGCCGATCTCGAGCATGTTGTAGGAGGCCCGGCGGTAGTAGTTGCGCAGGCTTTCGTAAGGGTAGCCGGTGTCTCCGTCGCCGAACAGCTTGGAGGCGATCGTGGAAACGGAATTGACGGCGGGGAAGTCGGAGAAATCGATCAGCAGGGCGAAAACCTTGACGCTGCCCTTCGCCGGCAGCCCGCCGCGCCGGCCGCTGGGCAGGCCGAGCGCTCCCAGCGGGCCCTCCGGCAGACCCAGGGCGGCCCGCTCCAGTCGAACCCGCAGGTCCCAAACAAGAGCCGGGTCGACGAGATGGTTGCCGAAGGCGCGGGCGTTGGCCAGGCGCTGGGCAAGGCTCCCGTCGCGCAGGTATTGATCGTGCTCGGCCCGGGTCGGCGGTTCGAGCGCCAGGGCCGGGATCGCGCAGGCGAACAGGAGAAGCAGGGGGATCTTCTTGCCGTGCATGAGGCCAGTCTAGCAATTCCCGCCCGCGGGCACAATCTGCGAGGGGGTTCGTTTTTCGGGCGCTTCCATCTATAATAGGAGGCGTTTCCGGAGAAAAAGAGAACGGTATCATGACCCAACGACGATTCGCCTTCCATCCGGCCTTGGCCGCGCTGCTTCTCGCCGCCTTGGCCCTGGCCGCGGCCCCGGCTCGTTCGCCGCAAGATCTGGACGCCAAAGTTCGCGCTTTCCTGGACCAGCGGGACGGCCGCTGGCACGATCTGAACATCCCTTCCGCCGACGGCAAGATCCTGTTCGACCTGATCGTCGAGAAAGGCTATAAGCGGGCTCTCGAGGTTGGGACCTCCACCGGCCACTCGGGAACTTGGATCGCCTGGGCCCTGAGCAAGACCAATGGCCGCCTGATCACCATCGAGATCGACGCCGACCGCCACGGCGAGGCTGTCCAGAACTTCAAGGCCGCCGGTCTGGCCGACCGGATCGAGGCCCGCCTCGGCGACGCCCACGGGATCGTGCCCAAGCTCGTCGGGCCGTTCGACTTCGTCTTTCTGGACGCGGACAAAGAGTGGAACCTCCAGTACGCCAAGGACCTCCTGCCTAAGCTGGCCAAGGGCGGCTGCATTGCCGTCCACAACATCTTCGGCCGAGGCCGTGGCTGGACTCGCGAATACTGGGACTTCATGGCCGCCCGGACCGACCTGGAGACGCGGGTTGAGTCCGGTTCCTCAGGCGGCCTCGTCCTGAGCTTCAAGAAGTAGGCTCACCTCCGGCGCCCCCGCGAGCCACCGCCATGTTCGATCAACTATCCGAACGCCTCCAGAAGGTGATGAAATATCTCAAGGGCGAGGTCCAGGTCACCGAGAAGAACATGGCCGAGGCTCTCCGGATGCTCCGGATGGCCTTCCTCGAGGCCGACGTCAACTATAAAGTCGTCAAGGACTTCGAAGCCCGCATTCGGGAGAAGGCCCTGCACCGGGAGGTGCTGGAGAGCTTGACCCCGGCCCAGCAGGTCATCAAGATCGTCCGCGACGAGATGACGGCCGTGCTGGGCGGAACCGACAAGCCCCTCCAATTCGCCAACACCCCGCCCTCGATCTTCATGATGGTCGGCCTGCAAGGCTCGGGCAAGACGACCACGACCGGCAAGCTGGCCCGTTGGGCCCTGGGCAAAGGCCGCCACCCCTTGCTTGTCTCCTTCGACCTCAAGCGGCCGGCCGCCCAGGATCAGCTCAAGATCATCGCCGCGTCCCTCCGCCTGCCTTGCTACGAGATGACGACGGAAAAAATGGCCCGGCCGCAGGAGGCCCTCCGCGATCTCCTCCGGGAGACGAAAGACCGCGGCCACGATCTTTTGTTGGTCGACACCGCAGGCCGTCTGCACATCGACGACGAGCTGATGGACGAGCTCAAGCTGGTCAAGACCAGCCTGGCCCCCATCGAGACGATCTACGTCGGGGACGCCATGACCGGCCAAGATGCCGTCAAGAGCGCCCAGGCCTTCGCCGAGCGGATCGGCATCACCTCGGTCATCCTGACCAAGCTGGACGGCGACGCCCGCGGCGGCGCGGCCCTGTCGGTCGTCATGGTTACCGGCAAGCCGATCAAGTTTGTCGGCGTCGGCGAGAAGCCCGACCAGCTCGAGGTCTTCCACCCCGACCGGATGGCTTCGCGCATCCTGGGCATGGGCGATATGCTGGGGCTGATCGAGAAGGCGGAGGAGGCCTCTGATCTCAAAGAGGCCGAGGAGATGGCCCGCAAGCTTCGCAAGGCCGAGTTCACCCTGGACGATTTCCGCAAACAGCTCGGCCAGATCAAGAAGATGGGCTCGCTTTCCGGCCTCTTGAGCCACCTACCCGGCTCGGGAGCCTTCAAGAAGCTGGCCTCGGCCGACATCGACGACCGCAAGCTGCTTCACTTTGAGGCCATCATCGGCTCCATGACCGAGCAGGAGAGGAACAATCCGAAGATCATCGACGGCAGCCGGCGCCGGCGGATCGGCCGCGGCAGCGGCCGTCCGGTGCACGAGGTCAACCAGCTCCTCAAGCAGTTCCAGGAGATGCAGCGGATGATGAAGGGCGGGGCCTTGAAGAAGATGATCGGCCGCATGGGCTGAGCCGGCCTGGCCTCGCCGCCGCTCCTCGGATAGAATCGGACCTGGCCCGCCCGGGCCGGGAGGTCGCCATGACGTCAGCTGTCCGATCCCGCATCCTTTGCGCTGTCATCGTTCTCGCCGCCTTCCTCATGCCTGCCTGCCGGGCCGATCGGCCCCGCCCCGGCGAGGCGAAAAAGATCAAGATCGAGGCCTCCGTGGGGGGCCGCCGGGCGGCGCCTGGGGATCGCGTCGAGGTCCGGATCAAAATCGGGCTCGCGTCCGCGGATCGCGATTTGAAGGTCGAGCTTCTGACGCCCGGGCGGGGGACCCGGATGCTGGATGCCCGACGGGATCCTTCCCGGGCCGGTGAATGGACCTCCGTCGTCGATCTCCCGGCGGACGCGCCCGAAGGCTTCTATGTCGTTACGGCGTCCGTCGCCGCCGGGCCCGGTCGGACGGCGGGCAAGGCGGCTTGGCTCGTGGGCCGCGCCGTGGGCGACTTTTTCATCACCAGCGCCGTCGACGGAGCCGATCCGGGCGGGGACGTCGAGCGCTATATGCACGGCTTCAAAGCTATCGGCGGCAATCTGGTTGTCGTTCACGACAATATCAACGGTAAGGCCTGGTATCCGTCCGCCTATTGCGCCAAGGCCGCGGCGGCCGGTTCGCCCGAAGACCGCGTCGGCAAGACCCTGGAGCTGGCCGATCGGCTCGGGATGCCCGTTCTGCTCTCGGTCGTCTGGGATATGACCCGCTTGCTGCCGGGGGCCGAGCGGTGGGCCAGCCAGCGCGAAGTCATGCGGGAGATGTGGTCGCTTTACGGGAGCCACCCCTCTCTCTTCGGGTTCTACGACTATCAGGAGGGGAGCGGCACTTATTTCGCCGCCCACGTCCGCGAGTTTTCCGATGCCGTCAAGGCCCTCGATCGGGGGCTGTATTCCGCCTGCGCGCCTTATCTGGACGATCCGCTCCTGGCCGGGTACTTGGCGGCGATCGACAGCCTGGACATTTCGATCTACCAGGGTGCTTTCGAGGCCTCCTATCGGCCGGATAACCGCAAGAATTTCCCGGTCCGGCGGACGCGCGATTTCGCGGCCCTTTCAGCCGGGGCCATGCGCGCCGCCGGCAAGATCGCACTCTCGCACGTAGAGCTCTTTGGCTATCTCGAGCGCCGTTACGGCGGCGATTATTTGGCCACTCCGGCGGACGCCTTCGATCAGATCGCCAGCGCCTCGACTTCGGCCGGCCCGGACGGGATCACGCTCTTCACCTGGCATACCAATGTTTACCGCATGGGCCGGACCAACCCGGCCGCGCTTGAGACGGGAGCCGCGGTCGAGAAAGGGCTGCGGTTTTATCGGGCCGCGGCGGGGAAGGCGGCCGTATGGCCGGGGGACGTGACGCTCTACATTCCCTACAGCGACTGGTGGACCGATCGCTGGTCGGCTTCGATCGTCCCCGCCCTGGACGCCCTGCGGACGGTCGGCCTCGCGGCCGACATCGAGCCGTTTATCCCGCCCCGCGGCGAGGAGATCCTGCCTTTTTATCCCTACGGCCGGAACGAGGCGCAGATGAACGGCTGGCTGGCGCGAAAGACCGTGCTCATCCTGGCCGACATTTCCGGTATGCAGGACACCGACAGCGCCCTGCTCAAGGCCTTCGTCGAGAAGGGCGGGACCGCGATCCTGTTCGGGCCGGCGATCCCCTACGGCGATCTGTTCGACCGCGAGGCGCTGGTCGGAGGAAAAGAGGGGGCGTCGGCCCCACGGTCACACCTGATCATCCGCGAACCGGCCTTGGCGGCAGTCGCCGCGGGCGGACATGCGCCCGCGGGCCGCGGGTTCGCGCTGGCGGGGCTTCAGGCATCCGCCTGGACTCCGACAACCGCGCATGCCGCCGTCGTCTTCGATGACGGCGGGGCTGCGGTTCTGGTCAACACTTTCGGGCTGGGGGCGGTCGTGACCTGTTCGTTGAGCCTGAAGGATGCCGCCGCGAAAGCGCCTGCCCTCCTGCTCGATATCATCGATTTCGCCCTGGCCCGTTCTGGGAAAATGAGGCCTTTTGATTGGGATGGCGTCGCGGAAGTCATGGATATCGCTCAATCCGGGAACCGGGACGCTGCCGCGCTGGCGGCGACCAACCCGGGGCCTGGCCTCGTCGATCTGGATTTGCACCCGCGCTTTCTGAAGCCCGACCGTTCCTATGAGCTGACCGACCTGCTGACCGGAATGAGCCGGACGATGACGGGGAAGGAGCTGGCTTCGATCCGCCGGAAGCTACGGCCGTATGAAGCCCTGGCTTTATCGATCCAGGCCCGTCGATAAAAAGGGTTTTAAAAGGATCAGCTCCTATCTCCGGGAAATGAACGCGGACGGGGGTGTCGGCCAATGGCGAAATCGCGAAGCCGCCGGGCCGATACCCCGAACCGCCGATGTTTCCCGAAGATAGGAGAAGAATCTTTTATAAGTTGCTCAGCAGCGCCCGGACTCGTTTCAACAGGATCGCCCCGGCATCCGGCCGGAACGGAAAGACGCCATAGATCATCGGCGCGCACCAAGCCGCATAGTCAGAGGGATCGTCGTAGGCCTCGGACGTGGGGATGTACCCCACGACGCCGTTGGCGAAGCCGACGGGCATGATCGGATCGGACGCGCGGCGCCAAGCGGCGGCATAACCGGCGAAGATTTCCCCCGGCAGGGCAGCGATCTTGACGGAACCGATGGCCAGGGCTTGCCCGGGGATGCCTAAGAGGCGGGGATCCCGCCGCATGTCCGCCCGTTCGGCCAAGGCCCGGACTTCCCATTCCCGGGCAAACCGGGCCGCACCCGGGAAACGATCATAGCGTTTGGCGAACGATGCGGCGAACAGGCCGATGCGCGCGGCGCTATAAACCTGCAGCGGGAGGGCGACCCGGATTTCGTCCGCCTTCACGGTCGCCGCTTTCAGCGCGACGGCCCGGCTTTCCGCCCTGACCAGCCGGCCGGCGATGATCTCGCCATAAAGCTCGAGATCCTCCCTGGTCCCTTCCCCCCAATGGGCGGCTTGGGTGACCGGGTCGACGTCGCCGCAGAAACCCTGCAGGAACACGCCCCGTCGGCCGCGGGCTTCGAGGGCGGCCGCCGCCGCGCCGGGCCAATCGGCCGAGATCTCCGGCCCCGGGCCCAGGACGACGGCGTGGCAGGCGTAGCTCCAGAGATGGATCCGGTCGACGCCGCGGTCGAAGACGATCGTCTTCAAGAGCGGGTCGATGTCCCGGAAGTCGCCGGTCCGGCGGTTATAGCCGATCGGCTCGATCATTTCGAAGGCCCAGGCCGCGGCCGCCGGCCGGACGTCGCGCTCGGCCGCTGCGGCTGTGTCGACGACGATTGTGCGCAGCTTGTCTGCGAATCCGGGTGCGGCGTCTCCCAGCCCCGGCATCGGATGGACGGCCGGTCCCGAATGGGTGTGGGTGCAAGTCAGCAGGACCGACGCGCGCGGCAGGCCGATGTTCTTCGCGATCGCTTCGCGGATCGCGTCCGACAACTCCACCGTCAGGCCGATGAGGTCGCAGGCGACGATGACCGTGCCCGTGTTTCCGCGGCGCAGATAAAGAACCCGGGATTTTAAGTCGTCCCGGACGCGCTTCGCCTTGCGGTTCAGATAGAAGCCGTAGCCGCAAAGATCGACACCTTGGGGCGGGGTGATCACCGCTTCGCCATAGCCGCAGAGCAAGGAGTCTTTTTCGCGTGGCATCACACCCAGCGCTTGGGACCGGCCTTGATCACGTAGTCGAGGCAGGTCAGCCAGAAAGCCGGATAGCCGTCCCAATAGACGAAGTTGCAGCCCCAGTGGGGGGCGGGGTCCGACGTGTAGGCCAGGACGCGGCCCTGGCCGAATTCCCGGACGGCTACCAACGGGTCGCCCGTCTCCTTGACTTTGAGCAGGACGCGGCCGTCTTTGATCGGAACGGTCTTGTTATACCCCAGGAGCGGCGGCATCGAGCCCAGGTTGATTCCCCGGAAGAACGTCCGTCCGGCCGGCGTCGCCAACGGCGCATAGCCCTCCGTCGATTCGACTAGGTCCTCGTAGTCCAGGCAGCGGACCGGCAGGAGATTCTTGAGGAGCGTGCGCCCCCAGCCGCCCTTGCCCAGCTCCCCGTTGAAGGAATACCAGCCGCCCAGAAGCATCAGCCCCTTGCCGGCTTTGACCGCTTCCAGAGTCAACCGCAGGCGGTCGGGGAAAACGAGCGGCTTGCGGCCGAACTTGGAGCGATCGAAGAAATTGGGGGCCAGTTGGAAGAGCTTGGCGTCCACGTCGCTGAAGATGAAGACGTCATATTCGTCCAGGATCTTCTCGTAGTCGCCGGGCCCCAATCGATTATAGAAGTCCCAGCTCGGGATGGAAGCGACCTGGTGCTCGCCCGTCGACTCCAGGGCATCCTTCAGCCAGACGCCGTAATTAAAGATGTCCAGGCCCTTCGGGGAATGGAAGAACGGCGTCTCGGCGAAGACCGGTCCCGTCATCACTGCCCAATCGCCGACATAATAGACCTTGGCCATGTTTGTGCTCCTTTCTAGCCTTGACCGCAATCCGCTTTGAGGGCCTGCATCATCAGGCAGACTCCGCTGACGACGGTGATGCCGTTCCCGGCGCAGAACGCGACGGCGGCCGCCGACTCCGCTCCCGGCTGCATCCAGACGCGGCGGATGCCCGCGGCCAGGGCCTCTTGGACGGCCTGTTCGGATCGCACCGGCGGCATCACCAGGACCAGGGCTTCGACGTCGGCGGGAAGGGAGGCGATCGTCGGGTAGGCGCGGCGGCCCAGGATCTCGGATGCATGGGGATTGACCGGATAAGCCCGGTAGCCCTTGTCCAGGAGGTCGGCGAAGACGATGGAACCGTACTTGCGCCCGTCGCGCGAAGCGCCGACGACGGCGAAGACGCGGCTCCCAAGGATTTCATCGATGGCGTCGGTCGTCGTCATGGGCGGTCGTTTTCCGGCTGCGCGCTCATACGTTCGCGGCGCTGAAACCCCGATTTTAAACCGGGGTAATACGCACCGCTCAGTATTAACAGGGTTTATTATGTTCCACGTCCGCGCCCCGGTCAACGGCGATCCGCCGCGCCATAGACGATCAGGCTGTCCAGCCGAACGCTTGCCTTCTCGGCCGGATTGATCAGGACGAGCCGGACCGTATGGCGGCCATCCGCGAGATCGTAGGCCCAAAACGGTGTGTCCCGGCGGTCATGGTCGTTCGTCGGCAGGACGGCTGTTTCCCGCCGCTTCTCGTCGATCCAGACTTCGACCCGCAATTCCGCCGGCCCCGCCTCGCCGATCCGGGTCCCGCCGTTCACGGCGAATCCCTTCCCCGCGAACTCGAAGGCGTACTCCGCCCGCAGATCGCGGTTGATCGGGCGGCGCTCGAGGGGCCGCAAGCCGGCGAACGAAATCTCGAGCGGCACTTCGGTGGGCTCCTGGGTCGAGATCGATACGGCATCCCCGTCGGTCCGCCCGCCGGCCTTCGCCACCATGGCCAGGGCCTGCCGGAAGGACATGTCGGCCGCCTGGCGGAGGGAAATCCCGACGTAGGGGAAGGCGATGTCCTCGACCGCGGCCAGCCCGGCTTTCCATCGATCAGGGATGCCGCTCAGCCCGTAGAGGACCCCAAGGATCCCGCCGGCCGAGGCCGGGTTGCAATCGGAGTCGTCGCCGCAGCGGGCGGCGATGTCCAGCGTCCGGCCGAAATCGCCCCCGCCGTAGAGAAGGCCGATCAGGACCCAGGCCGCGTTGATCTTGGCGTCGATGTCGAAGGGAGAGAAGACGCCTTCGGGGCATCCGACCTCGTCGCCGTAGCGGCGCTGGATCTTGAACCAGTTCGCCCGCCAGTCCGCCGGGTTCTCGCGCCAGCCCGCGATCACGTCGCGCATGGCCCGAGCGAAATCGCTCTGGGCCGGGATGGCCCGCAGGGCTTTCTCGGCGATCGTCGGGATGTCCGTCTCGCCGAAGGCCAGCGCCAGCATCTCGGCGATATAGACCCCGCCGTACCAGCCGTCGCCGTAATTCATGATGTGGCCGACCCGGTCGCAGATCTCCGCCGCTGCGTTGGGCAGGCCGGGCGCCATCAGGCCGGCGAAATCCGCCTCGATCTGGAAGTCGATGTCGTCGGCGTGGGGATTGTCCAGCCAATGGCCGGAGCGCGGTGGCAGCAGGCCGCGCAGGATGTTGGAGCGGGCCATCTGGTTGGCGTGCCAAAGGGGGTAAGGCGCTTCGGCGAAAGCTTTGGCGAAGGCCTCGGCCTTGGCCCCGAGCCCCTCCTTGTCCAGGACCTTGACGAAGGTCAGGTCCATGTAGACGTCGTCGTAAAGGCCGGGCGAGTCGCGGAAAGCCCGGGCCATGGCCCCGTCGTCCCAAGGGATCGGCTGGCCGTCGGGGATGAACGTCCCCTGGTAGCGGAACTCGGTCGGGCCGCCGTAGGTGCAGCCGATCGTCTGACCGGCCCAGCCGCCGCGGATCTTGTCCAGGAGGGCGGCCTTGGAAAGCGAGACCGTCTTCCCGGCGGGCGGCACCGTCATCTTCCTCATCAGGCCGATGTGGGCGGCGATCGTCTTTTTCGTTTCGGCATAGCGGCCCGGGAATTCTACCTCCAGCCGGTGCGCGACGTCCTTGACCGAAGCCAGAAAGGACGCTCCGGCGTCCGAGCCGCCAGGCCCTTTCAGGCGGGCCGCCATCGTTTCAACGGCGCAGTTGTAAGCCGTGGAGCTGCTGCCCGAAAGAAGATTCCCCGGGTAGATGCCGACCAAGTCGGCCAGCGTCTGGCGGCGCGCGGGCGATGGATCCTGCAGGGCGACGGCCTGCCCGATGGAGCGGGCGGGATCATAGGCCCGCGGGTTGTATGCGTAATCAGCGCAGGTCAGGAGCGGGATGCGGTTGATCTCGTTCTGAGGGGAAAGCGGGTTGGCCATGTACCCGTCCACGACTTCGTCCAGGTCGGGATCGCGGCCGACAAGCGGGCCGAGGTGCAGGGCCCCGGTTCGGTCGTTGACCGGGTAGTTGTCCCAGAGGATAAGCTTGTGGCGGACCGCCTTTTTAAACGATTCGGCCGCCGCCCGGGTGATGCGCGGGGTGACGACCGCGTCTCCCGTCCAGAACAGAAAAATATCCGGGTCGAGGCTTCGGCCGAGGGCTTCGAGGTAGGCCTTGGCGTCGCCGGCGTCGCCCCGGCCCCAATAATACGTCGGGCAGAAGATCAGCTGCGCTCCCGGATCCTTGACCCGGAGCCTCTGCCCGAGCTTGTCGGCCAAGCCGGCATGGCCCGCTCCGAGCTCGGCCGGCGTCTTGCCCTTGACGTCGATGTCGTCATACGACAGGCTGAACCAGCGCACGCCCAGGCCTTGGACCCAGGCGAAGCGGGACCAAAGAATCTCGAAGTCTTCGGCGCTGTCCAGACGCAGGGGGCTGTCGGTGAAAAGCGCCGGATGGAAGGAGAAGCAAAAGGTGATCCCGTTGTCGCGACAGGCTTGGGCGACGGCGGCCAGGCCCCGCTTCGTTTCCTCCGAAAACGGCTCTCGCCAGCGGTTCACGAGCTTCTCTCGGTCGCTGAAGACGCTGGTGTAGCAGCTCATCAGAAAATTCATCCGGCCCTGCCGCAGGGTCGGAATCTCGGCCAGATATTGATCGAAGCTCCAGGCCCAGCCCTTCGTGCCCCGGATCTTGAACCGCGGCTCGGCCTGCCCCGCGGGAAGCGGAGTCGGGAACGGCAGGGGGTTTTCCGGAATGGTCACCCGATAGGGGACCGCGACGGGGGCGGCCTGAATTTTTGCCGCCGCCGCCAAAGGCGCGGGGATCGCCGCGTTGACGCCCGCGACGACGACGAGGGCGCCGACAACCAGAATGACGAGGACCGCCGTTATGGTTATTTTTCGCATCGCTCTCCTCCAGGCCGCGCTCGCGGCCGCCGGATTCCCCCTGTCGCCTTTAAAGAACCCGCCGGATCAAGGCCGCGCCGAACAGGCCCGCGCCCGCCGCGCCTGCGGCGAGCAAGCCCCAGGATCCCGCGAACACGGCATTGGTCGCCACGACCAGGCCGAGGCAGGCGCCGATCCCGATCAAGCCGTCGGCGACGAGCCGGCCCGTTTTCGGCGCGATCGTGCCCTCCCGGGCTTTTTCGCGGATGCCTTTCCAACGCCCCGGCGGGCGGCAGCGCTCGTAGAAGGCGACCAGCGTCTCCGTCTTCTCGGCGGGCGTGAGCAGGGTCACTCCGATCAGCACGACGAGGCTGACCAGAAACAGCAGGCCCGTCCCCTGCCAGAAGGGCTTGTGCTGGAAGCCCAGGCCGAACCAGAGCAGGACGGATAAGGGCAAGCCCAAGACGATGGCCGCGATCTCGCCCCAGACGTTGAACCGCCACCAGAAGAAGCGAAACCACGACAGCGGCAGGATGAAGACGACCATGACCGAATTGATGAACAGGAACCAGCTGACCATGCCCTCGACGAACAGGACGGCCACGACTGCGGCCACGACGAAAAGGACCAGGGTCGTCATTCGGCTGACCAATACCTGCCGGCGCGGTGGATCGGCAGGGCGCTGCGGCCGGTAGAAATCGTTGATGACCAGGCTCGAGCCCCAGTTGATGAGCGAGCTCAGCGTCGACATGAAGGCGGCGGCTTCCGAAGCCACCAGGACGCCGATGAATCCGGCCGGCAGGCGAGTGGCTCGGATGAGCTCGCCCCAGGCATGGGCCGGATCGGCCAACAGCTTCGCGCCCGCCGGGACGGGGCCGACCTGGCCGACCAAGTCCTTGGTCCAGAAGAGCGATAGTGCGACGACTCCCAGCCCGATGAGGGGGATGGTCCGCAGCGATAAGGCCAGAAAGGAGTTGAAGAGCTGGCCGCCGATGGCGTGCTTCTCGTTCTTGGCGCCCATGAACCGCTGGGCGGTCATGCCCTCGCCGGCGGTGGGCGAGCCGGCGTAGAAAAGCCCCTGCACCACCAGCATGGCCAGGGTCAGGGCCGGGATGAGCGGCGTCGGAGGAATCTGTTGCAGGCCGGCGGGCCGGATCATCCGGACCCGGTCGATGACGGCCGCCCAGCCGCCATGCTGCGGCACGGTCAGGAAGAAGAAGGCCAGGCTCCCTGCGAGTAGGATGCCGAACTGGACGACGTCGGTGAACACGACGCCGGCCAGGCCGCCGAAGACGGTGTACAAGGCCGTTACCCCGCCGAAGAGAAGTAGGATCTGAATCTCGGAAAGCGGCAGAAGCGGGGCCACCGTCTTGGCGAAGAACCCCGTGATGTAGGCGATGATGATGATCGCGTAGGCGAACAGCAGGAAGGCGTAAAGCCGACGGGCGATGACGGCCGGCCGCCCGCCGTAGCGGAGGGTGATGAGCTCGGCCGTCGTGACGACACCCATCCGCCGCCACATCCCGGCCCAGACGACGGCCACGAGAGGCATCCAGACGACCCAGGAGGCCCACCACATCCAATTGCCCGCCAGCCCAAAGACCAGGATGAGCATGATGAAGCCGCCGTTGCCGGATTGATAAGTGGCGGTGTTGGACAGCCCGATGGCCCACCAGGGGAGGCTGCGGTTGCCGGTGAAATAGCCGGAGGCTCCGTCGCGGCCGGCCCGGCGGGTGAAAAACAGGCCCACGCCCAGAGAGAGCAGGCACAGGGCGGCCAGAACGATCCAATCGGCAATTCCCACCCGGCCAAATTATCAATTCGGCCCGGGAATGTCAAAGCGCCGCTCTATCTGCCTGAAAATATTGGCGATCGCAAGGCTTCAGAAGACCTTTTTTTTCGTTGACTTGAGAGGCGTTTTTCGCTATTATCTCTAACCTATTTCAATTGAATGGATTAACTACCCATGATGTCTATGCGTTTGACTCGTATCGGCTCCAAGAACCGGCCCGCCTATCGGATCGTGGTGGTGGACTCCGAGCGGCCCCGCGAGAGCAGGGCCAAGGAGTATATCGGAACCTATAATCCGACGACCGAACCGGCCGAAGTGAAGATCGACGTGGCCAAGGCCCAGGCCTGGATCGCCAAGGGCGCCAAGCCCTCCGAGACCGTCCAGTCCCTCCTGACGAAAGCCCTGAAGAAGGCTAAAAAAGCCTAATTCCGTTTCGCACCCTTAGGAGGTCACCGTGAAGGAGCTCGTCGAACTTATCGCCAAAGCTCTCGTCGATCAGCCCGAGAAAGTCGCCGTTTCCATTCTCGACGGCGAGCAGACGACCATCCTCGAGCTGAAGGTGGCTCCCGAGGACCTCGGCAAGGTCATCGGCAAGCAGGGCCGGACCGCCCGGGCCATCCGCATCATCCTGGGCGCGGCGGGCATGAAGACCAAGCGCCGTTTCAACCTCGAGATCATCGAGAAAGGCTGATTTGAAGATCATCGGGGCGGTTCTGCGCAGCCAGGGGCGGGCGGGCGAGCTGAAGATCCGCCTGGACGAGACGAACCTGCCCGAGGCTTTTTTTTTGCCGTTTTCCTGAGGCGCCGGGGGATCGACCGGGAATACCGGGTCGAATCCCTGACCCAACGGCCGGGAGGCTCGGTTCTCAAGCTTCGCGGGGTGGACTCGATCGGGCAGGCTGAAGCCCTGGCCGGCTGTGAGATCGTCGTCCCCGAAGAAGCCATGCCGAGCCCGGCGGCCGACCGCCACTATATCGCCGACCTGGTCGGTTGCCGGGTGGCGACCTCCGGCGGCGAGGCCTGGGGCGTCGTTGCCGAGGTCATGGAAGCCGGCGGCGCGGCCGTCCTCGTCGTCCAGCGGGCCGACGGCCGCGAGGCCTTGGTGCCCCTGGCCTCCGCCGTTTGCCCGGTGATCGAAACCGCCGCCAAGCGGATCGTGATCGATCCGCCGGACGGCCTATGGGACTTGAATGAGATTTGATATAATCACGATCTTCCCCGAGATGTTTTCGGGCGTTTTCTCCGAGGGAGTCGTCCGGAAAGCGATCCAGAAAGGGCTGATCGAGGTCAAGGTGCACGATTTGCGCGACTATACGACGGACAAGCACCGCCAGGTCGACGACCGGCCGTTCGGCGGCGAGGAAGGGATGGTCTTCAAGCCCGAGCCCCTTTTCGCCGCCGTCGAGGCCGTTCGCACCTCGGCCGCGACACCCATCTACCTCCTCTCGCCCCAGGGCCGGACCTTCGACGGCCGCCTGGCCGAGGAGATGGCCGCCCGGGACCAGATCGTCCTGATCTGCGGACGGTACGAAGGTGTCGACGAGCGCGTCGGCGAGCACTTGGCCACGGAGGAGATCTCCATCGGCGACTATGTCCTGACCGGGGGCGAGATTCCGGCCATGGCCGTGGTGGACTCGGTGTCGCGCTTCGTGCCCGGGGTCGTCGGCAAGGCGGCTTCGGTCCGGCACGATTCGTTCATCGGGAGCCGGCTGGATTTCCCGCATTACACCCGGCCCCGGACTTTCCGCGGGCACTCCGTCCCCGCCGTCCTGTTCTCCGGCGATCATAAGAAAATCGAGACCTGGCGTCGGCGGAAAGCGCTGGAGAAGACGGCCCGCCGCCGTCCCGACCTCCTGACGCGCCAACCCCTGACGACCGAAGAACGACATATTCTGGCCCCCGGCCGCAAGGAAAGGAACGAAACATGAACACGATGCAGATGGTCGAAGAGAAGTATATGCGGAAGGACCTCACCCCCTTCGCCGTCGGGGACACCGTCAAGGTCCACGTCCTGATCAAGGAAGGCGACAAGGAACGGGTCCAGATCTTCCTCGGCGACATCATTGCCATGCGCGGCGCCGGGATGAACTCCTCCTTCACCGTCCGCAAGATCTCCTTCGGCGTGGGAGTCGAGCGCATCTTTCCGATGCACTCCCGGTCGATCAAGAAGATCGAGGTCGTCCGCCAGACCAAAGTCCGCCGGGCCAAGCTCTATTACTTGCGGGCCCTCAAGGGCAAGGCGGCCCGCCTGCGCGGCGACCAGCGCTGACCCGGCCGCCGCGGACGATCCTGCCGTGGCGGACTTCTCCCTGGAGCGATCCGGCGCCGGCGACGGCCGCCGGATCATGGCCGGTGTGGACGAAGTCGGCCGCGGTGCGCTGTGCGGCCCGGTCGTGGCCGCGGCCGTCGTCTTCCCTCTCGCTCTGATCCTGGCCGAGCCCCCCGACTGGTTGGCCCGGACCGACGACTCCAAGCGCCTGTCGCCGAAAGCCCGCTCGATCCTTGTCCGCCGCATCGTCGCCGCGGCCGCAGTGGGCATCGGCGTCAGCCCCAGCGGCGAAGTCGACCGCCTCAACGTCTTCCATGCCTCGCACGCCGCCATGCGGCGGGCCGTGGCCGCGCTTCCCATCCGGCCCGACCTGGTTCTGGTCGACGGCGTTCCGCTCCGGGAGGCCGGTTTTCCCCAGCGCGCCGTTCCGCAGGGCGACCGGATCTCGACCTCGATTGCGGCCGCCTCGATTGTGGCCAAGGTCCTGCGCGACGCCCTGCTCGTCTTCTGCGGCCGCCTCTATTCCGGCTACGGCCTGGCCCGGCACAAGGGCTACGGCACGGCTGACCATTACCGGGCCCTGGACCTCCTCGGCCCGACCCCTTTTCACCGCCGGAGCTTTACACTACAATCGGAGCGGACGTTGTTCGAATGAACGGCAAGAGCGACCACCCCCGACCGGCCGAGGCCGCGGAGCGCCTGGTCAAGGCCGGCCGGTTGGGCGAAGCGGTCACCGAGTACGAAAAGATCCTGGACGGCACGGCCCAGGATATCCCCATCCGCAACATCATCGGCGATCTCTGCGTCCAGCTCGGGCGCGAAGAGCGCGCCGTCCGTGTCTTCCGGGCCAACGTCGAGGCGTTGGAGGCGCACGGCTCCTACCCCCAGGCGCTGGCCCTGGCCAAGCGCATCTACAAGCTGGCTCCGGCCGACGCCTCCATCATCGTCAAGCTGGGCGATCTCTACAGCCGGCTGGGCTTCTTGGGCGAGGCCAAGGGCGAATACGCCCGGGCTCTGGATCGCCTGGGCGACGACGACGCCAAGGACCGGATCGCCCTGGCCGAGAAGCTGGCCCGGCTGGATCGCTCGGACGTCGAGGCCAGGCTGCGGTTGGCGGGCTTTCTGGCCGCGGCGGGCTTGTTCGATCGAGCGGCGGCCGAGCTCAACGAGACGGCCGACGTCTATCTCGCCCGCGGCGATGCGGCCGAGGCCGAGCGCGTCCTGCGGGAGGCCCTGCGGATCAAGGACGGGGAAGCCCGGACCCTGGCCAACTTGGCTCGGGTGCTGAAGCGGGGCCAGCGGATGGAGGAAGCCGTCAAGCTGATCGAGGAGAGCATTCGTCGGCACGGCCCCCAGCCGGGGCTCGTGGCTCTCCTCGGCGATCTCTACCTGGAAGGGCGGATGGACGCCAAGGCCAAGGACGTCTTTCAGCGCCTCCTGGAGGAGGACCCCGACCGGGCGGACGCCCGGGCCAAGATGGGGATCATCGAGCTTCGCTCCGGGCGCCCCGACGCGGCCTTCACGCTTTACGAGCCGCTCGTCGCGTCCTTGCTCAACCGGGCCAAAGAGGACCGGGCGGCCGGTCTGCTCGGGCTCATCCTGTTGTCCCATCCCTCCCATCTCCCCAGCCTGGACAAGCTGGCCTCCGTGTTTCGTCGGGGCGGGCGGATCGAGCATCTGGAAGCGGTCCTCCGGCTACTCAACGAGGAAGCCCGCCGCCAGGGCCGCGAAGACATCCGCCGACGGACGGTCCGCGAGCTGCTCGACCTGAGACCGGAAGACGGGGCCCTTAAAAAAGAGTGGAAGACGATCAAGGATGTGGGGGGCCAGGAGGCCGGCGAGGACTTGCCGGAACGGGCCGCCGCTTGGCCCGCCAAGGACCGGGAGATCATCCTGACGAACCTGACCAAGGCGGACCTCTTCGTCGAGCAGGGCTTGATCCGCAACGCCCACCGCATTTTGGAAAACCTCCGCCTCCTCTATCCCGACGATCCCCGGATCAAGGACAAGCTGAGCGCCCTGCCGGCCGAGCCGCCGCCGCCCGGCGCCGAGGATTTGGCCGCCCTCGTAAGCCGCCTGGCGGCCGAGGATGAGCGCCGGAGCCGGACCGGGGCCCCGCCCCCGGCCCTCTCCCTGCCCGAAAAAATCGTATCCGACACAGTTTCGCTGGAGGAGATCTTCGGCGGGACGGATCTGGCGGCCAATCCGGTGAGCCCGGCGAGCAGGATCGTTTATCCCGACCTGACGGCCAAGATTCGGGAGGAGCTGGAGGCCATCGAGGCCGAGTCCTTCCGCCAGATCAAGGACCGGACGGCCGTGATCGAGAAGGATCTGAACGAGATCGTGGCCGAGTTCCAGCGGCAGGTGGAGAGGAAGCTCGATCGAGCCGACTACGAGACCCGCTATAACCTCGGGCTGGCTTTTCTGGAGCAGGGCCTGCTCGACGAAGCCGTGGCCGAGTTCAAGCTGGCCGCGGAGGACCCGACCCGGACGATCGATTGCTATGCCTTGATCGCCCAGGCCTTTCGTCGTCGCAAGAACCATTGGGAGGCGCTGCGCTGGATCGACGAAGCCTTGCGCCGGGCCGGACAGGGGACGGATGCAGACTTCGCCCTGACTTTCGATCGGGCGGAGATTCTGGAGGACCTCAACGAGAACGTCGACGCCCTGCGGCATTTCCGCCGGGTGCAGACTTGGAACGGTACTTACCGCGACGTTGCCAAGCGGGTCCGCATATTGGAACGAATCACGGGCTGATCAGCGTCGATTGGACGGGCCGGAAGGGCGGGGAAGAAACAAAAAGACGGTCGGCCCCGGCCCGGGACGAAGCATGATCCAGACGGGCGGGTTTTCGGGCGGATGCGAGAGGAGCGGATTCGGGGCGAAAAGCGGGGACACAAGCGCCTTGGGATCGGCCGGCAGCATCTCGCCGGCCCGGCTGTCCGGGAGGATCGGGGCGGCCGGCCGCGGTCCAAGGGACAGAAACAAGGCGCCGCTCACAAGCGCGGCCAGCATCGCGGCGGCGGCCCAGACGGGCCGTCCGAGAGGAGCCGCCCGTTCGGGAACGGCGGGCTCCGGTGCTTGGCGGACGGCTCGGCTGAGCAACTCCCGCCATTCGTCCTCGGTCCACTCCGGCCGCAAAGCGCCGGCGGCCCAATGACGGAGATCGCGCCGGGCGGCAGCGTATTCCATCCGGCCGCGGCGCTTCATGACCGGCTCCCGTCCGTCGGGGGATTGAGCTCCAGGTAGCGGGCCCGGACCTTGCGGCGGGCGGCGCTGAGATGCACCCGGACCGAGATGGCCGATGAGCCGACGACCCGGGCCGTCTCCTCGACATTGAGATCCTCGATGTCGCGCAGCAGGAAAACTTCGCGCTCGCGGGCGGATAAGCCGTCCAAGCAGGCCATCAGCCGGACCCGGAAAACGGCCCGCTCGTGCCCGGCCTCGGGGCTCTCGGCCGGTCGGCGTCCGATGAGATCGGGGGCCGCGTAGCCCAAGCCGATGTCCCGCTCCAGGCGTTTTTTTTGGAAGGAACGGGCCGTGTTGACGGCGATCTGATAGAGCCAGTTCCGGAAGCCGAGGGACCGATCGAAGCTACGGAGATAGCGGAAGGCGCGAAGCAGCGCCTCCTGCGAGACTTCCTTGGCGTCTTCAGGATCGCGGACGATCCGGGCCGCCAGGCCCAGGAGGGCCCCCCGGTACGGCGTCACGAGCGGCTCGAAAGCCGCCGCGTCCCCGGCCAGGACCCGGTCGATCAAGACGTTCTCCTGCTCGTCCATTTCATATGGCAGTATACCCCCTCGGCGGCGCGGAAGTTAAGGGCCGGAATGCCGCCCGGACGAGTGCGGCCTCTTTCATGCGGCGCCCCGTTGGGTTATATATATGGTGAAAGGAACCCCCATGAACCCAAGCGAAGGACTCCTCATCGCCCAAGGCCCCAAGGACCTCTATCTGCTCCCCCGTATGACCAACCGGCACGGCCTGATCACGGGAGCCACCGGCACGGGCAAAACCGTTTCGCTCCAAGTCCTCGCCGAGAGCTTAAGCGCGGCCGGAGTCCCGGTCTTCATGGCCGACGTCAAAGGCGACTTGTCCGGGATCTCCCGGCCGGGCGGGGCGAACCCGAAAGTCGACGAGCGGCTTAAAAAGCTGGGGCTGAAGAACTTTCCGTTCCAGGCGAGCCCGGTGACGCTGTGGGATATCGACGGCGTCCAGGGCCATCCCGTCCGGACGACGATGAGCGAGATGGGGCCGCTCCTGCTCAGCCGGATCTTCAACCTGAATGAGGTCCAGGCGGGCGTGCTGAACGTGGTCTTCCGGGTGGCCGACGACGACGGGCTCCTGCTCCTCGACGTCAAGGACCTGCGGGAGATGCTGAATCACGTCTCGGAAAACGCGACCGATATCTCGGCCCGGCTGGGCCGGGTTTCCGCGGCTTCGGTCGGGGCCATTCAGCGGGCCCTCCTCGATCTCGAGACGCAGGGCGGGGATAAGCTCTTCGGCGAGCCGGCCCTGGACATCGAGGACTTCCTCCAAACCGACCGCCAGGGGAAGGGGCTGGTCAACATTCTCGCTGCCGACAGGCTGCTGCTTCAGCCCAAGCTCTATGCCACGTTCCTGCTCTGGCTCCTGTCCGAGCTTTACGAGCGCCTGCCCGAGGTGGGGGATCTGGACAAGCCGAAGCTCGTCTTCTTCTTCGACGAAGCGCACCTGCTCTTTGCCGACGCGCCCGAGGCGCTGCTGCAGCGGATCGAGCAGGTCGTTCGGCTGATCCGGTCCAAGGGCGTCGGCGTCTTTTTCGTCACCCAGAGCCCGCTCGACATCCCGGATATCATCCTGGGCCAGATGGGCAATCGCATCCAGCATGCCCTGCGGGCTTTCACGCCGCGGGACCAAAAGGCCGTCCGCGTTGCGGCCGAAACCCTGCGGACCAACCCCAAGCTCGACGCCGAGAAGGCCATCGGGGAGCTGGCCGTAGGCGAGGCCCTGGTCTCCTTCCTGGACGAGAAAGGCCAGCCCGGCGTCGTCGAGCGGGCCTTCATCCGTCCGCCCTGGAGCCAGATCGGGCCGATCGCTTCCGATATCCGGCGCGGTCTCATTCAGGGATCCGTCCTCTATGGGCATTATGAGAAGGCCATCGACCGCGAATCGGCCTTCGAGGTACTCCGGGCCCGGGCCGAACAGAGGACGGCGCCCGCGGCCCCGCCGCTGCCGTCCCAACCGATCCCGGCGCCGGCGAGAACGCCGCGCGAATATCCCCCGGCCTCGGAGACTCCCTACGAAGCGCCGCGCGCCCCCCGCCCGGCGGGCCGGCCGCGGGAGACGATGATGGAGTCCATGGCCAAGAGCGCGGTCCGATCCATGGGCAGCCAGATCGGCCGCTCGATCATCCGCGGCGTCTTAGGCGGGATTCTGGGCGGGAAGCGTTAGCCGCCTTCTGCCGGCTGAGTGAGAAAATCCCTCCGCCTAAGCGTCTCCTCTTTTGTCGCGGGCGTTTCGAAGGCCTGCGGCGAGGGCGAAATGGCGGCGGTCCATGCGGAACGGAAACGGAATCCTGGCCGGGACGAGCGAATCGTTCGCCCGCATCCTGGCCCTCATCGACAAGGTCCGGGACCTGGATGCCCCGATCCTGATCGTGGGCGAGAGCGGCACAGGCAAGGAGCTCATTGCCCGGGAGATCCACGGCCGCGGTGGGCGGGCCGACAAGCCCTTCGTCGCCGTCAATTGCTCGGCCATCCCCGAGCACCTGCTGGAATCGGAGCTCTTCGGCCATGTCCGGGGCGCATTCACCGGCGCCATGCGGGACAAGCCCGGCCTGATCGAGGAAGCCGGCGGCGGGACCTTTTTCCTGGACGAGATCGGCGACCTGTCGCCCGCCCTGCAGGCGAAGCTGCTGCGCGTCCTGCAGGAACGGGAGCTCCGGCGGGTGGGCGAGACCCGGACCCGCCGCGTGGAGGCCCGCTTCCTCAGCGCCACGAATAGAGACCTGGAGAAGGAGATCGCCCGCGGCCGCTTCCGCGAGGACCTCTACTACCGGCTCAAGATCATCGTCATCGAAGTGCCGCCGCTTCGTGAACGTCGGCCGGACCTCCTCTTTCTGCTGGACCGCTTCGCCGAGCGATACGCCTTGGAGATGGGCCGGCCCAAGGTCGGGTTCGCCCCCCGGACCGTGGATCTGTTGTTCCAATATGCCTGGCCGGGCAACGTGCGAGAGCTCCAGAACGAGGTCCAGCGGGCGGTCATCCTGTGCGGCGATGACGGCATCGTGCGGCCGGAACACCTCTCGCCTAAGCTTGATCCGCGCCAAGAAACGGGGTCCGCCGCGCCCGCCTCGACTTACGCCGAGGCCAAATCCGAGTTCGTGCGGCGCTTCCTGCGCCAGGCCCTGGAGCGCTGCGATTTCAATAAAGCCCGCACGGCGGAGCGCGTCGGGCTGTCCCGTCAGGGCCTGTTCAAGCTGATCAAACGCCACGGCGTCGCCGAAGCCGAGGCCCAAGCCGACGGCAAGCCCTAGGCGGCCGGGCTTTCCCGGCCTCGGATGCGTATGTTCGCGGCGCCGAAAGCCCGATTTTTAAATCGGGGTCATAAGCGCCGCTCAGTATTAACCCTTCTAATACCCCGGGCTTCAGCCCGGGGTATCGAGCGGGTTTATTGCCCCGGTCCACCGGTTCTGGTAGATTGGGGCGTATGAGCGATAAAGTTTTCGAGATTACCTGCCCCCATTGCCGGACCGTGCTCTGGGTCGATGGGGAGGGCCGCAAAGTCCTCAAGACGGAGAAGCCGGCCAAGAAAAAGGAATCCCTCGACGACCTGCTGGCCAAGGAGAAGGAAAAGCGCGACGGGATGGCCACCAAGTTCGAGGCCACGGCCACCTTGGAGCAGGAGAGGATCAAAAAGGCCAGGGAGAAGTTCGATCTGGCCCTGGAAAAGGGCGAAAAATAAGGTGTCGATTTACAATAACGCGGCTTCTGCTTAGAATAGGCTGGACCTAGAAGCTGCCATGCAACGCCCGCGCCCGGATTTCGATCACGAGGCCGAGTACCGGCGCTTCCTTCCCAAGATCGAGCGCATCTGCCGGATCGGCGTGGCCGGCAAGAAGATTGAGGTCATCGGCGGCGACAACCTCGTTCGCCGCGGGCCCAACATCATGATCGGCAACCACATCGGCTCTTACAAGGATGTGGCGACCCTGTTCCTGACCGCGGTTCGGCCCCTGTTCTTCAACGCCAACGCCCAGATCTTCACCCGGTCCGAGTTCGCCTCGCTGGTCCGCAAACATCTCAAGCGCCACATGGGCCGGGCCGGGCTGATGCTGGACTTCCTCCTCAACCCGTACAAGTTTCTGGTCGTCGATTTCATCACTTCCAACATCGCCCGCATCGGGACGATCCCCGTCTACCTGCTCAGCGGCAAGCGCGAGGCGGTCGAGCGCTGCGAAGATTACATGCGCCGAGGCCGGGCCGTCGTTTCGCTGCAGGGGCGCGGGCGGGTCGACCCCCGGGCGCCGAATCCTTACATCTGGCCGTTCGGCCGGGGCACGGCGTTCGTGGCCTACGATCTGCTGGAGCGGGAAGGCCTGCACGTGCCCGTCACTCCGTTGGCGCTCTTCGGCACCCAGGTCCCCTGGCCGGTCCCCTTTACCATTCGGATAAGCGTCGGCGCGCCGATGTTCGTCCGCGATTTCCTCGGCGGGGGCCGCGACGCCTCCGTCCTGCGCTTCAAGGCCGCCCTGGAAGACCGGGTTCTGGCCCTGTTCAAAGATATTCTCCGCCGTCGTTAGCCCCGCGGCCCGAGGCCGCCCATCCACTCTCGGGAGGGAGCGTCATGAGACTGAAGAATGCCCTGGTCCCGATCCTCCTCGTTCTGACGGCAGCGGCCTGCGCCCCTCGGTCCAAAGCCCCTCCGTCTTCGCCGTCAAGGCGGACGGCGTCATCGTCGCGGGCGGAGCGGCCCGGCTTCCGGGACCCGGCGATCCGGCGGCGGCCGGCTTCGAGGGATATGTTCCCGAGAAGTTTCCCCGGCTGGGGCCGGAGGACTACTGTCTCAAGACTCTCCACAAGGGCAAGCGGACCTATATCCTGGCCGCCGGCGGGGACGGTCCCGGCGTCCTGTATGCGGCCTACGCCCTGGTCGAGAAGTTCGGCGTCCGGTTTTATCTGGATGGCGACGTCGTGCCCGACGAGCGGGCGCCCATCCGCCTGCCCGACGTGGATGAGACCTCTCGCCCCCTGTTCGCCCTGCGGGGCATCCAGCCGTTCCACGATTTCGCCGAGGGACCGGATTGGTGGAACGAGGACGACTACAAGGCCGTCTTCGCCCAGCTGCCCAAGCTGCGGATGAACTTCTTCGGGCTGCACACCTACCCCGAGAAGAACCCCAACGCCGAGCCATTGGTCTGGATCGGCACGGAGGAGGACCAGGGTCTGGACGGCCGGGTCACGTTTGCCTACCCGGCCAGCTGGCAGAACACGCTGCGTTCCAACCAGGGCTCGCACAACTGGGGCTACCGGCCGAAGCCGACCGGCCGCTTCCGGCTGGGCGCTTCCGGCCTCTTCGAGCGCGACGATTTCGGGCCGGAGATCATGTTCGGACTGATGCCCGAGCCGTCCTCCCTCGAAGCCAGCAACGAGCTCTTCAACCGCACGGCCGCGATGCTGCGGGGCGCCTTCACCCTGGCCCGCGGGCTGGGCATCCGGACCTGCGTCGGGACCGAGACGCCGCTTACGGTTCCGGCCCTGGTCCGGGAGCGCTTGAAAAAGCTAGGCAAGGACGCGGCTAAGCCGGAGGTCATCCGCGAGCTCTATGCCGGGATGTTCCGCCGCTTGGCGGCCGCGTTCCCGGTCGATTATTACTGGCTATGGACGACCGAAAGCTGGACTTGGTCGGACGCCAAGCCGACCGAGATCGAAGCGGTCATGACCGACCTGGATATGGCCGTTCAGGCGGCCAAGGATGTGGCCGCGCCGTTTTCGTTGGCCACTTGCGGTTGGGTGCTCGGCCCCCCCAGCCGGCGGACGCTCTTCGACGAGCGCCTGCCCAAATCCGTCGCGGTGAGCTGCATCAACCGCGAGGTGGGCAAAGCCCCGGTCGATCCCGCGTTCGCCCGCATCGGCGATCGCCCCAAGTGGGTCATCCCCTGGATGGAGGACGATCCCTCGCTGACCTCGCCTCAGCTATGGGCCGGCCGGATGCGGCGCGACGCCGTCGACGCCCGCCGCTTCGGCTGCGACGGCTTGTTCGGCATCCACTGGCGGACGCGGATCCTGTCGCCCAACGTCATGGCCCTGGCCAAGGCAGCCTGGGATCAGAGCTGGAATACCCTGCCGATGAACTTTGCCGATCTCGTCGGCCCGGTCAACGGCGTTTATGTCCGGGCTCCCCAGGGGACGATGCCGACCGAGGGTCAGGCCGTGGTTTACGCGGACGTCCGCGATCGCGTCGCGGGCTATCGCCTTCTCGTCCCCGAAGGCCGTTATGACGTCACTCTCAAATTTTGCGAGACGGAGATCGACCGCAAGGGAGGGCGCGTCTTTGATGTCCTGATCCAGGGCAAAAAAGTCGCCGAAGCCGTAGATATCTTCGATCGGGTAGGCCGGTACCGGCCGCTCGACCTGGTCTTCCGCAATGTCACGGCCGAAGACGGCCGGCTGGTCGTGGACTTCGGTGATCGGATCCACTACCCATCCCTGGCCGGCCTGGTCGTCGAAGGCAAGACGAAAGCCGGCGCCGCCTTTGCCAAAAAGATCAATTGCGGCGGGCCGCGGGTCGCCGATTTCGAGGCCGATTGGCCCGAGACCCCGCGCTCGCTCCCCGTAGACGACCTCTATCTGGATTGGGCCCGCAACCAGTTCGGCCGCGGCGCCGACTCGGAGATCGCGGCTCTTTTCGCCGGTCTCGACGGCCGGTTGCCCATCCCGGTGACTTGGACCGACGGGCCCGGCGGGATCCGGCCCGATCCCAATCCTTGGGCCGCGGTCGCTCCGGCGTACGCCTACGTCGACGAGCTGGCCGCCCTGCGGTCCCGCATTCAAGGTGCGGGCGCCCAGGCCCGGTTCGATTACTGGCTTCGGGCTTTCGAATCCATGCGCGAAACGGCGCGCTTCCAGTGCCTCTGGGCGGAGTACAACGCCGCCCTGGAAAAG
>JAPKZJ010000025.1 GCA_026393855.1 Candidatus Aminicenantes bacterium | reverse complement strand
TTGCTGGCAACCCTGCAGGCCCAAATCGACCGGACGCGGGAGGCGGAGGCCGGGGTGCGGGCCAGCGAGGCGAAATATCTCGGACTGTTCGAGGCCTCGCCCGACGCCATCTGCCTGTGGGATTTCGACGGCCGCATCCTGGATTGCAACGAAGCCGCCGTCCATCTTCTGGGGTTCGCCAGAGAAGAGTTCATCGGCATGAACGTCGGCGGATTGTTGCCTCCGGAACAGCTTCAGAATTTTTCCGAGTTCCGGAAAAAAATCCTGGCCGACGGGCGGGCGACCGTTAAAGTCCGATTCCTGACGAAATCCGGGGCGCGCATCCCCACCGAGGTCAGCATTCGGGTGGCCCGAATCGGGTCGGAGGACCGCATGGTCGTGCACGCCCGCGACCTCCGGCCCGGGGAGCGGGCGGAAGCCGTTAAATCCGCCCTCTACGAGATCTCCCAAGCGGCCAGCGGCGCAGCCGATCTGGCGACGCTCTATGCCCTCATTCGCAAAACCATCACGGCCCTGCTCCCCTACCCCAACTTCTATGTCGCCCTGATCGACGAGCCGGCGGGGTGGATCACCTTCCCGCTGTTCATCGACGAGTACGACGCCCCGCCCGCAGGCCGCCCGCTGGGGCGCGGGCTGACCGAATACGTGTTCCGATCGGGCCAACCGCTCCTGACGTCCTCCCAGAACACCCTCGCCCTCCGCGACGCCGGGGAGGTGGACCTTCTAGGCCAGCTGGCCGTCAATTGGCTGGGCGTCCCGCTCAAGATCGCGGAGGCCAAGATCGGCGTCATGGCCATTCAGACCTACCGGCCCCAAGAGCACATCGGACAGGAGGAGAAGGATCTGCTCCAGTTCCTATCCACCCAGGTGGCCCTGGCCATCGACCGGGTCCGGGCGCGGGAGCGGCTCCAGGCGTCGCTGGGCGAAAAGGAAGCCCTGCTGCGGGAGATCCACCACCGGGTCAAAAACAACCTCCAGATCATCTCCTCGCTGCTCAATCTGCAGGCGGGCTCCATCCACGATCAGGCGGCCCTCGAGAGCATCCGCGAGTGCCAATCCCGAATCCGGTCCATGTCCCTGGTCCACGAAAAGCTTTATCAATCCCAGAACTTGGCTCAAATCCAGTTCGCAGACTATATCCAGAGCTTGGCCGTGCACCTGTTCCATTTTTGGCGGATCGGAGCCGATCGGATTCGGCTCGAGACCAACCTTGACCCGGTCGTCATGGACATCAATACGGCCATCCCGGGCGGCTTGATCGTCAACGAGATGATCTCCAACGCCTTGGAGCACGCCTTTCCCGACGGCCGGGCGGGGACGGTCCGGATCACGCTCCGAGACTTGGGCTCGGAGACTTACGAGATCGCCGTACGGGACGACGGCGTCGGCCTGCCCGAGGGATTCGATCCCGCGGCTGGGGGAACGCTGGGCCTGCAGCTCATCGATCTGCTGGCCCGCCAGCTGGGGGGAGAGGTCCGCCTCACCCGCGAAGGCGGAACTTCGTTCGCCGTGACGTTCAAGGAACAGAAGACCCGGCCGCGGGCCTAAGTCCGGCCTTTTCTCCCAATTCATGTTCGGATAGAATAGGACAAGGACAAACAGATGGCCAAGATCAAGATCCTTGTCGTCGAGGATGAAAGCCTCGTCGCCAAGGACATCCACAACATGCTGCGCGGCCAGGGCTACGATGTCGTGGGCGTCCTATCCACCGGCGAGGAAGCCCTGCAGGCCGTCCGCACCTCCCCCCCCGATCTGGTCCTTATGGATATCGTCCTCAAAGGCGAGATCGACGGCATCGCGGCCGCCGAGACGATTTGGGAGGAATACGGCATCCCGGTTATCTACCTGACCGCCTACGCCGACGAGACCACGCTGGCCCGGGCCAAGATCACCGAGCCGTTCGGCTACATCCTCAAGCCTTTCGACGAGCGCGAGCTCCAGACGACCATCGAGATGGCCTTCTTCAAAGCCAAGATGGACAAGACCCTGCGCGAGCGCGAGGAATGGCTGTCGACGGTCCTGCGCAGCATCGGCGACGGCGTCATCGCCGCCGACGCCGAAGGCCTGGTCACGTTCCTGAATCCTCTGGCCGAGCGGCTGACCGGCCTGGAGCGGCACGAAATCCTGGGACGCCCGCTGTCGGAGATCCTGCCCGTTCGGCTGGACGCGGCGGACTTCGATCCGGAAGGCAGAGCCCTGCGAACCGAGGAAGGCGTCCTGACGGACAAGGCCGGCCGGAGCCTGCCGATCGAACAGACGGTTTCGCCGATCCGCGGCCGGAGGCCGACCGCCGCCGGCCATGTTCTCATCTTTCGCGATATCACCGCGCGCAAGAAAGCCGAAACCGAGATCCGGCAGAGCACGGAGCGTCTGAAAAAAGCCCTGGCCGGCACGATCCAGGCCATGGCCATGACGATCGAGATGCGCGACCCCTATACGGCCGGCCACCAGCGCCGCGTCAGCAAGCTGTCCTGCGCCATTGCGGCCCGGATGGGGTTGCCGCCCGAACAGATCGAAGGCATTCGGATGGCCGGCGAAATCCACGACGTCGGCAAGATCTACGTCCCGGCCGAGATTCTGAGCAAGCCCGGACAGCTGACGGAGATCGAATTCTCCATCATCCGGACCCATGCCCAGGTCGGCTACGACATCCTCAAAACGATCGAATTCCCTTGGCCGATAGCCAAAATCGTGCATCAGCACCACGAACGCATGGACGGTTCCGGATATCCCAGCGGGCTGCGCGGCGAAGCCATCCTTTTGGAGGCCCGCATCGTCTGCGTCGCCGACATCGTCGAAGCCATGTCTTCCCACCGGCCCTACCGTCCGGCCCGCGGCGTCGAAGCGGCTCTCGAAGAAGTGTCCCGCGGCCGCGGTCGGCAGTACGATCCCGACGTCGTCGACGCCTGCCTGGCCTTGTTCCGCCAGGATGGCTTCCGCTTCGAGTGACATGCGCAGGACCGGAACCTTCCTGTTCTTGGCCGCTTCCGTCGTCTTCTCCCTCGGGGGGCTGACGGCCTTCGTCCTCATCTTCGCCCGCCACATGAACGTCTATTGGTTCATCTTGTCGCCCTTGATCCTGGCCGTCTACCAGTTTCCGGGCGTGGTTATGCTGTGGCTGTGGCGGCGGAGGAAAAAAATGGATTCGCCGACTCCCGAAGAAACCAGCGATGAGAAGGTCTAAGCGCTGAAAGCGCTTGGTGATCAAACACCCCCGACGGGATTCGAACCCGTGTTGCCGCCGTGAAAGGGCAGTGTCCTGGGCCTCTAGACGACAGGGGCGCGCGGAAAAAAAATGAGCCGTGCTGGGCTCGAACCAGCGACACCCGGCTTAAAAGGCCGGTGCTCTACCACTGAGCTAACGGCCCTGCTCGAGAGCGCTTATTTATAGCGGATTGCCCGTCTTGAGTCAAGGCGGAGCATCTAAAAACGACAAGGGGCCGAACCCCCGCCCTCGCCCCGGAGCGCTTGCAGCGCCCGCGGGAGATGCGCGGATCCGGCCCCGCAGAATCCGTTCCGACCGGAGATCTTTTAGATCGCCTGGAACTTAACGATGATCCAGCGGCCGCGGTGGGCGACGTTCAGGGCCTCGTCTTTCAAGTTATACATCACGATCTGGAGGGCGAAGTTCTTGACCGAGCCGTCCTTGGCCGTGATGGCGACTTCGAGGTCCTTGGTGTGGATCTCGCCCTTAAGGTCGCGGATGGCGGCCAACTGGCCGGCCCCGAGCGAGAAGTTGGTGATGTCCTCTTCCTTCTGGGCGGCGGCCTTGGCGTCGTTATAGCCCTTTTTGAGGTCGTTGTGGGCGGCATACTCGGCGTCGTACGCCTTCTGGGCCGCGTCGACCTTGACCTTGGCGGCCGCGCGGGCGGCGCCGGTGCGAGCCGTGTCATACTCGTCCTTGGCCCCGTCGAGGGCATCCTTGGCCTTCATGACCGGCTCGATATGGCCTTCCATCTTCTTCTTGATGTCCAGCTCCTGGGCGTTGAGGTCGGGGAGCTTGGCCGGCTCGATCTTCTCCTCGCTGGTCTTGGTGATTTTCCAGCTCGCGACGTCCATGGTTACGGGTTCCAGGGCCATGGTCGAGAGCGTGGTCACGTCGTTCAGGGTAACGGCGTGGAAGTAGTTCTGGAGAAGTCCCTTTTCGGGGTTGGACTTGCAGCTCGTCACAGCGAACAGCACCAACAGCGCCGACAGGACGATCAGGCTTTTTTTCCTCATTGTTCCTCCTTCCAGTCTTTCTGTAGACATTATTTCCGAAAACGGTTTGATTTTCAAGACAAAAAGACAGCCCGTTCCGGACGGCAAGGGCAAAACTCCCCTGCTTGGGCATTATAGGGTCGGGCCCGGCAAAAAGCAACCGCGCCGGTTCGTTGAGTCCCCCTCCGGATTGTGCTATATATCCCCTTCTGCCGCCGTCAATTTATCTTCCGAGGACGAGGTTTCATATGGCCAAGGGAATCATAGAAACCGTAGTCGCCCGGCATCGCAAGGACCGGACCCGCCTCCTGGACATCATCCGCGATGTCCGGCAGGAGCAGGGCCGGATCAAGCCCGGGGACGCGGACAAGATCGCCGCCCTCCTCGGCGTCTCTTCGATCGAAGTGGAGGGCGTCGTCACTTTCTACCACTTCTTCGGGAACGACGCCGCAGGGACCTACGCCGTCTACCTGAACTCCAACATCGTAGCCGCCCTAAAGGGCCGCGCCGCCGTGGCCGCCGCCTTCGAAAAGGCCGCCGGCATCCCCTTTGGGAGCGTCACCCCGGACGGGCGGATCGGGCTCCATGACACGTCCTGCATCGGGATGAACGACCAGGAACCGTCCGCGATCATCAACGGGACGATCTTCACCCGCCTGACACCGGCCAAGGCCAAAGCCCTGGTCGCCGCCATGCTGGCCGGAAAGGACGTTCGCAAGCTGGCCGTCCCCCTGGGCGACGGGGCCAATGCCTCCAAGCTGGTCCGGTCCATGGTCCGCAACAACATCCGCCGGAAAGGGCCGATCCTGTTCGCGCCTTTCCGCTCCGGCGCGGCCCTGAAAAAGGCCGCGGCCGCCGCACCCGAGGACGTCATTGTCGAGGTCAAGCGGGCCAACCTGCTCGGCCGCGGCGGAGCCGGATTTCCCACGGGGCTCAAATGGGAGTTCTGCCGGCGCGAGAAAGGCGACCGGCATTACGTCGTCTGCAACGCCGACGAGGGCGAGCCCGGGACGTTCAAGGACCGGGTCATCCTGACCGAGATGCCGCACCTCCTGTTCGAGGGCATGGCCCTGGCGGGCTACGCGGTCGGGGCGTCCGAAGGCGTCCTGTATCTGCGCGGCGAATACGCCTACCTCAAGCCTCACCTGGAAAATGTCCTGGCCGGCCTGCGCAAGAAGAAATGGCTCGGCCGCGGGATCGCCGGCAAGAAGGGCTTCGCCTTCGATATCACGATCAAGCTCGGCGCCGGCGCCTACGTCTGCGGCGAGGAATCGGCCCTGATCGAGTCCGCTCAGGGCAATCGGGGAGAGCCGCGCGACAGGCCCCCCTACCCCATCCAAAACGGGTATTTCGGGCGTCCGACGACGGTCAACAATGTCGAAACGCTGTGCGCGGCGGCCCGGATCCTGGAAAAGGGCGCCGACTGGTTCAAGGCCCTGGGCACCCCCCGCTCCTCGGGCACCAAGCTATTGAGCGTTTCGGGGGACTGCCGCAAGCCGGGCGTCTACGAGATCCCCTTCGGGATGTCCGTGGCCGCGCTTCTGCAAGCGGCCGGCGGCAGCGACGCCCGGGCCGTCCAGGTCGGCGGCCCTTCGGGCGCCTGCATCCCGCGGGCCCAATTCGACCGCAAGATCGCCTTCGAGGACCTGCCCACGGGCGGATCGATCATCGTCTTCGGCCCCGAACGGGACCTGTTCGAGGTCGTCCACAACTTCATGGAGTTCTTCGTCGAGGAATCCTGCGGCTGGTGCGCCCCCTGCCGGGCCGGCAACGTCCTGCTCAAGCGCAAGCTGGAGAAGATCATGGCGGGCAAGGGGACTCCGCGCGACCTGGAGGAGATCGAGGCCTGGGGCAAGACGATCAAGGCCATGAGCCGCTGCGGCCTGGGCCAGACATCCCCCAACCCGATCCTGACGACCATCCAAAACTTCCGCGAAATGTACTTGGCCCGCATCCATACCGACCGGGCCTTCATCCCCGAGTTCGACCTGGCGGAGTCGGTTCGCGACGCCGCCGCCGTCACTGGGCAAGCGTTTGCCGAGCACGCCGCGGAGGCCGACCATGAATAAGCCGAAAACGACCAAGGCCAAGCCCGCCCCCGCCCCTGGGATCAAGTTTTCCATCGACGGCCGGGAGTGCCTGGCCCGCGCCGGCCAGACCATCCTGGAGGCGGCCAAGGACAACGGGATTTACATCCCCTCGCTGTGCGCCTACGACGGCCTCAAACCGGCCGGCAGCTGCCGCATCTGCACCGTCCGGGTGGGCGGCCGCCACCAAGCCGCCTGCACTTTCCCGGTCAGCGACGGCATGTCGGTGGAAAGCGCCGTGCCCGACCTGGAGGACATGCGCAAGGCCGTCGTCGAAATGCTCTTCGTCGAGGGCAACCACATGTGCCCGACCTGCGAAAAAAGCGGCAACTGCGAGCTGCAGGCCCTGGCCTACCGGTTCCAGATGCTGGTCCCCCGCTTCCCCTACCTCTTCCCTAAGAAGGATGTCGAGCCGGCCGGGACGAAGCTCCTGATGGAGCAGAACCGCTGCGTCAAGTGCCTGCGCTGTGCCCGGGGTATCCGGACCGCGGACAACAAGGCCGTCTTCGGCTCTCTCCACCGATCCCGCAAGAAAAAGATGTTCGTCGACCTCGGCCTGGCCTCGGCCCTGTCCGAGCGTTGGGCCCGGACGGCCATGGACCGCTGTCCGGTAGGCTGCATCCTACGCAAGGAGGTCGGGTTCGCCGTGCCCATCGGCCGGCGGAAATACGACCAGGCCCCCATCGGCAGCGACATCGAGAAGCCGAGGAGCTAGGAGACAGCCATGAGCAAACCCGTCATCGCCACCGCGTCCCTGGCCGGCTGCTTCGGCTGCCACATGTCGATCCTGGACATCGACGAGCGGATCCTCCAGCTCGTCGAGCTGGTCGAGTTCAACAAGTCGCCGGTCGACGACATCAAGACCATCACCAAGCCCGTCGACGTCGGCCTCATCGAGGGCGGCTGCTGCAACAGCGAGAACGTCGAGGTCTTACGGTCCTTCCGCAAGAACTGCAAGGTCCTCATCTCGCTCGGCGAGTGCGCCATCATGGGCGGCCTGCCGGCCATGCGCAACGGCATCCCCATCCGGGAATGCCTGGAGGAGGCCTACTACCGCTCCCCGACCATCGATCCGTCCGACGCCCGGATCATGCCCAACGACGAAGACCTGCCGATCATCCTGGATAAAGTCTATCCCAACCACGAAATTGTCCCGGTGGACTACTACCTGCCGGGCTGTCCGCCCTCGGCCGACCTGATCTGGAAGGCGCTGGTCGCCCTGCTCGAGGGCAAGCCCCTGGATCTAAGCTACGGCCTGCTCAAGTTCGATTAAGAAGGACACCATGGCACGCAAGATCACCATCGAACCCGTCACCCGCGTCGAGGGCCACGGCAAGGTCACCATCCACTTGGACGACCACCACAAAGTGGCCCAGGCGCGGCTCCACATCGTCGAATTCCGCGGCTTCGAACGGTTCGTCCAAGGCCGCCCCTATTGGGAAGCGCCCGTGCTCGTCCAGCGGCTGTGCGGCATCTGCCCGGTCAGCCATCACCTGGCCGCGGCTAAAGCCATGGACGCCATCGCCGGCGTCGGCCCCGAGGGCCTTTCCCCGACGGCCGAAAAGATGCGCCGCCTGATGCACTACGGCCAGATGTTCCAGTCGCACGCCCTACACTTCTTCCACCTGGCCTCGCCCGACCTGCTCTTCGGCGCCGACGCCGACCCGGCCGTCCGCAACGTCATCGGCATCATCGCCCACGACCGCGAGCTGGCCACCCGGGCCGTGCTGCTGCGCAAGTTCGGGCAGGAGATCATCCTGGCCACCGCCGGCAAGAAGATCCACGGCACCGGCGCCATCCCGGGCGGGATCAACAAAAACCTCAGCCCGGAGGAGCGCGACTCGTTCCTTAAGGGCCCGGCCCCCATGAATGTCGACACGATGATCGACTGGGCCGAGAACGCGGTCGAATTCCTAAAGGGCTGGCAGGCCAAGAATCGCGAGCTGGCCGACGGCTTCGCCGCTTTCCCCTCGAACCATTTGAGCTTGGTCCGCAAGGACGGCGCCCTGGACTTCTACCACGGGGCCTTGCGGGCGGTGGACGCCGACGGTCGGCGGATCCTGGACGACGTCGACTACAACGACTATCTGGCCTACATCGGCGAAGAGGTCAAGTCCTGGAGCTACATGAAGTTCCCGTACCTCAAGTCGATCGGCAAGGAGAACGGCTGGTACCGAGTCGGTCCCCTGGCCCGGCTCAACGTCTGCGACTTCATCCCCAGCCCGCGGGCCCAGAAGCAGTTCGAAGTCTTCCGGGCCTATACCGGCGGCAAACCCAACAACATGTCCCTGCACATGCACTGGGCCCGGCTGATCGAGCTGCTTCACAGCGGCGAGGTCATCAAGCAGCTCCTCGTCGACCCCGACCTGCAAAAGGACGACCTCGTCCGCAAGGGCAAGAAGGCGGGCGAAGGCGTGGGGCTGGTCGAAGCGCCGCGCGGAACCCTGTTCCATCACTACCAGGTGGACGGCGACGACCGGATCAGCATGGCCAACCTGATCGTCTCGACGACCAACAACAACGAGCCGATGAACCGGGCCGTCGACTGGGTGGCCCGCCACGTCATCGAGGGCCAGACCAAGATCACCGAAGGCATGCTGAACCGGGTCGAGATCGCCATCCGGGCCTACGATCCCTGCTTGAGCTGCGCCACCCACGCCCTGGGGCGGATGCCGCTCGAAATCGAAATGGTCGATGCGGCCGGGACAGTTGTCGATAGGAAGCGAAGATAAGCGAAGAAGGGTCTCCTCTCGCGAATCCGGGAACCGAGGTCCGGAGTGCCGGCCCGGCGGCTTCGGGCTCTTCTCGCCTTTTCCCACAGCTCTCTTCGGCGCCTCGGAACTCCGCATTCGAGATTTCCCGGTCTTTGAGATCTTCCCTCCATTTCGATTCCGTCAGATGGTCGCGTGCTCAAACAGCCCTCGGCGCCTGGCCCGAGCCAGGTTCCCTCAGAGCGTTGTGGAAAAAGGCGCCGCCCTCGCGATTTCGCCGTTGGCCGGCACCCCGAACCTCGTGGATGTTCCCGGATTCGGGATGGGTTTCGGCGGGGCATACCCCTCGCCCCTATCGCAGAATTCCTAAGAGAACAAAAAATCCCAACTCGACTGGATTAACTCCGCAGTGGCCTCCTCTCCAAGAGGGAGTGAAAAGCTAAGTTTTAAGAAGCGGCCATGAAAACACTAATCATCGGCATCGGCAATCCCGGCCGCGGCGACGACGGGCTGGGGCCGGCGCTCGTCGAGCGCCTGGCGGAAGTCGAAAAGGGCAGTCTGGCCGAAGGCGCGGTCGTCGAAGCGCCGGGCGGCATTTCGGCCGTCTGGAAATATCAGCTCAACATCGAGGACGCCCATCTGATCAAGGATTTCGACGCGGTCGTCTTCGCCGACGCCGCGATCGACGGCGAGTCGGTCAGGCTAGCCGAGCTGACGCCGGCCGCTGCAATCACTTTCACGACCCACGAATTGAGCCCGGGAGCGGTCCTGGCCTTGGCCGACGAGCTTTATGGGAAGGCGCCTGCGGGATGGCTGCTTTCGATGCCCGGCCGCGATTGGGAGTTGGGGGCAGGCTTGTCCGAGCCAGCCGGCGAACAACTGGATAAAGCCGAGGCTCTTTTGCGGGAATGGCTGGCCAAAGATCGGAATTCCGTTTAATCCTTCTCGGATGACAAAAGATCCCCACGTCGCGCCTTCAGCGCTCCTCGGGATGACGAAGGGGCATAAAGTCAGGCTGCGACCCGCATGTTATAATTGGTTGAGGTTCCGGCCATGAATAAACAGATCTACGTCCTGCGCGACATCCTCGGCACGAACCAGAAGGTGGCGGCCGAGATCAAGGCGGCCTGTGAAGAGCGCGGTATCCTGGTCCTCAACCTGATGAGCTCGCCCGGGGCCGGCAAGACCACCCTGCTCGAGAAGCTGGCCGACCGGTTGAAGGGCAGTCATCCCATGGCCGTCATCGAGGGCGACATCGAGACCGAACGCGACGCCGAGCGCATCCGGGCCAAGGGCGTCCCCGCCTGGCAGATCACGACCGGCGGCGCCTGCCACCTGGAGGCCAAGATGATCGCCCGCGTCCTGCCCGAGGTCAGCCCGGAAATCGACTTTCTGTTCATCGAGAACGTCGGCAACCTGGTCTGCCCGGCCTCGTACGACCTCGGCGAGCGCCTGCGCATCGTCCTCCTATCGTCGCCCGAGGGCGACGACAAGCCCAAGAAATATCCCAAGGCTTTTCTGACGGCCCAGGTCCTGATCATTACCAAATCCGACCTGCTCCCCTATCTGCCGTTCGACGTCGAGCGGGCCAAGAAAGAGGCCCTCGAGCTCAACCCGGGACTCCGCGTCTTCGTCGTCTCGGCCCTGACCGGCGAGGGCTTGGACGAGCTGACCGCCTTCCTCCTGGCCTCCCGCGAGGCGTTGCGGGCCGGCTATGCATGAGCTTTCGGTCGTCGCCTCGTTCGTCGAGACCGTCGAAGGCCTGGTCCGCGAGCACAAGGCCAAGTCGGCGACCGCCATCTGGATCAAGGTCGGGCCGCTCTCGGGAGTCGTACCCGAGCTACTGGAGTCCGCCTTCGACATGTACCGCAAGGGGACGGTCGTCGAGAACGCGCGCCTGGTTGTCGAGAAGACGCCGCTAAAGGCCCTTTGCCGGGCCTGCCGGGCGGAGACCGAGCGGGCGGACTACTCGCCCGCCTGCCCGGCCTGCGGCTCGACCGACTTGGAGCTTACCGGCGGGACGGATCTGATCCTCGAGCGGGTCGAGCTCGAGACGGACTAGCGGGTCGAGCTCGAGACGGACAAGTTCGAGCTTTGCTCTTCGTGCAGTTCCCTTTTGTCGTCCCGAGCTCCGCCATTGGTTTTCATTGTCATCCCGAGGCCCTGCCGTGGGGATCTAAGAGAGGTTGCCACGTCCGACGCTGCGTCGTCCTCGCAATGACGGATTGATGCTAGGCTCTCTTTTGCCACGCCCTATGCGGAGCATAAGGCTCGCAATGACGGATCAGTGGCAAGAAATTATTTCTCCGCGGCGATCCAGGCGATCCCGTACATCAACCGGGAGGTCTTCTCCATCAGCTCGCCGCTGACCTTGTCGACGCTGTCGCTCGTCTGGTGCAGGTCCGGCGTCACGGCGCTGAAGGGCCACAGCCAGGGGATCTTGACGTCGTTGAACGAGCTGTGATCGCTGTCGCCGAAGGAAATGCCCCCTGTCTTGGCCGCCCGCAGGTAGAGGTCGAGCCCGACATAGCGGTCGGCCTCGCGGGCCGCTTCGCCCAGGGACGAGCCTTCCTGGAAGTGGATGAGCATGAAGTTGGCCGGGGTGACGGCCTTCAGGAACTCGGGCGAAGAGGGGACCCCCATCGTCCGGGCGGCGAAGGCCAGGCTCTTCTCGTCGTAAGCCCGGCTCATCATGTCGAAATTCAGATAGGTCACGATCTTCAGGCCGGGCACGGGCGGGTGCTTGACGAAGTATTCGGATCCGAGCAGGCCTTTCTCCTCGCCCGTCCAGAGAGCAAAGATGATCGTCCGCTTGGGCTTCTTGGGATTGGCGGCGAAGGCCTGGGCCAGGTTGAGGACGCCGACGCTGCCGGAACCGTTGTCGTCGGCGCCGTTGAAGATGTAATCCTCGAAGCGGCCGGTGTGGTCGAGGTGGGCGCCGATGACGATCGCCTCGGACTTGAGAGCCGGGTCGGAACCCTCGATCATCCCGACGACGTTGATGCCGCGGGCCATTTGGGTCTTGAGGGTCGAGGCGATGGTCAGGCTCGCTCCGGGGACGTCGAAAGAAGCGGGCTTCTTGGCCTGGTCGATCGCCTTCTTGGCCGACTCGAGCGTCCGGCCGGCGGCGGCCAGGATGGCGTCGGCGGTGCGGTTGCTGATCTGCATCATGACCGGCTTGTCCCAGGGCATGGGCACGGCCGCGCCGGGAATCGACATCTGCCGGTAGGGCTTGTGGATGATGGGCGTCTCGTCCGGAACACTCTTGGCCGGCAGGAGGGATTTATACCGGGCCATGTCCTGACCGGCCGGGTTGACCGTCAGGATGGCGGCCGGACCCCGCTTGACCAGGGCTTCGAGCCTGGGCGACATCCCCGACATGGACATCCCCGACACCATGCCGGGGGGCATGGGCTTGCCGGCGATGAAGGGCGGCGCACCGGACAGGACGAGGACGACCTTGCCCTTGACGTCGATGTCCTTGAGGTCGTCATACTTGGCGTCTTTGTCGACAACACCGTAGCCGGCGAATACGACCGGCGCGGTCAGGACGTCGCCCGTGGCTGCCTGGGAGGAATAGTCGGCGCCGGCCTGGAACTCGCGGTTCAGGACCGCCTGGCCGTGGCGGACTTCCAGGGCCATCCGGCTGGACGTTTCCAGGGTTTCCTGCAGGGGGAACTCCTGCCAGAAAGTCTTCTGGGGCGGCTTCGGCGCAGCGGTGGCGCCCGAGAAGTATTGGGCCATGCTGAAGGAGCGGGGCGCGAAGTCGCCCATCGGGGTCAAGCCCCACATGCCGAAGAGCGAGGCGGCGTATTCGGCCGCCAGCTGATAGCCGCGCGTTCCCGCTTCCCGGCCCTCGAGAAGGTCGGAGGCGATGAACGTCAGCATCGACAGGGAGCCCCGGGCGCTGATCGTGTCGAACCCGGCCTTGATGTCGGCGGGCGGGGCCTCGGGCTTGGCGACCTTGACCAGGGTCTTGGAGAAATCCTCGGTCTTGGCGGCGGGCGGCGTCTGGGCCGCGGCCGTCAACAAAAGGGTGAAGGCAAGCAGGGCCACAAGGGCGGTTTTTTTCATGAGCAGGACCTCCTCAGAAATCGATGCGGCGAGTCCAAGGATTGGCCTGCAGGAGGCAAACCAATCCTCGTCCCTTGATTATATACGACGCGCCAAGAAGAATGGTTTCTTATGGCCATCTTCTCGTCATTGCGAGCGACGGGATGACAACCCGATCTTACGAAATCTCCCCGGTTAGATAGGCGCGGGTCCGGGGATCGCGCGGCGCGGCGAACACTTCGGCCGCCGGCCCGTGCTCGACAAGCTCGCCCAAATAGAGAAACGCGATATAGTCCGCGATCCGCCGGGCCTGCCGCAGGATGTGGGTGACGACGATGACGGTGTAATCGGCCTTAAGCGCGATCAGCCGCTGCTCGACGATGCGGCTCGACTGCGGGTCGAGGGCCGACGTCGGCTCATCGCCCAGGATGATCTCCGGCTCGACGGCCAAGCCCCGGGCCAGGCACAGACGCTGCTGCTGCCCGACCGAGAGGCGCGAGGCCGGGGCATGCAAGCGGTCCTTGACCTCTTCCCACAACCCGGCCGCCCGCAGCTCCTTCTCGACGACGACGGCCAGGGCAGTTTTGTCGCGCAACCCGTGCAGGCGCGGCCCATAGGCGATGTTATCGAAGATCGACATCGGCAGGACTTGGGGTTTCTGGGACAGCAGGCCCATTTTCTTGCGGACCCGCGTGACCTCGACCCGGGGATCGTTGATGTCGTCCTCGTCGACGAAGATGCTGCCCGTGATCCGGACGTCGTCAACCGAGTCCAGCAGGCGGTTGAGGGACTTGAGCAGCGTCGTCTTGCCGCAGCCCGAAGGCCCGATGATGACGGTGATCTTGCGGTCGGGGACGTCCAAGCTGACGTCCCGCAGGACGGGCTGGCCGCCGAAGGCGACGCTGAGATGGCTGATGCGGAGATGGGTGGTTTCGTTCATTGGATGGTGTGCTTCTTGAGTTTGCGGCTCAGCCAGCGGGCGGCCAGGCTGACGATCAGGATGATCAGGGTCAGCACGGCGGCCGAGGCATAGGCCCGGGCCCGGACCTCGGGGAAGGGCGTGCCCAGCTGGAAAAAGATGGCCAGCGGCAGGGTGGCCGCCGGCTGAAAGAGCGAGGTCGGCAGGCTGTCGGTGAAACCGGCCGTGAACAGGACCGAGGCGGCGTCGCCGACACCGCGGCCGAAGGCGATGAGCACGGCCGTCAGCAAGCCCGGCAGGCACTGGCGCAGAACGACCCGCACGGCCGTCTCCAGCCGGGTGGCGCCGAGCGAGGCCGAGGCGTCCTTGAGGGCGGCCGGGACGAGCCGCACGACTTCGTCCATGGAGCGGGCCATGATCGGCAGCTCGAGCAGCGCCACGATGATGATGCCGGCCAGGAGCGAGGCCCGCAGGCCGACGAGCGCCATGATCAGAAACCCAAAGGCGCCATAGACGATCGAGGGAATGCCCCAGAGGACGTCCAGGGCGAAGCGGACCCGCAACGCCGCGCCCGACTTGGACCGGGTCTCCATGTCCAAGAACAAAGCCAGGGGCAGGCTCAGGAGGAAAGCCAGCAGAGTCGCCCCGCCGGCCAAATAGAGCGAACCCAGGATGGCGTTCAGGATGCCGCCTTCCTTGCCGAGGTAATATCCGCCCTTGGGCGTCTTCGTGATCATATCCAAGTTGAGGGCCGGGAAGCCCTTGACCACGATCGTCCCGACGATGAGCAGGAGGCTGCCCATGACAATCCCGGTCGCAATGATCATCAAGGCTTTGAAGAAACGCTCTTCGGCCCGACGGCGGCGGTGGTTGCCCATCGCCGACCAGAATCGGCGACGGCTAGCCATTTCCGTCTGGCGCCGGAACTGTCTTGTCATTCGACCCTCCGTTCGATCCGGGTCAGGGTGATCCGTGCGCCCAGGTTGAAAACGAGGACGACGAGCAGAAGGACGAGGGCGGCCAGCATGAGCGCCGAATCGTAGAGCGGCACCGACATCATTTCGCCGTAGTTGTTGGCGATGAGCGCCGGCAGCGGATAGGCGCTGTCGAACAGCGACTTGGGGACCTGGGCCATGTTGCCTACGACCATGAGCACGGCCATGGTCTCACCGAAAGCCCGGGAGAACCCCAGGACGACGGCGGCGAAAACCCCTGGCGCACCCTTGCGCAGGACGACGTGCTTGACGGTCTCCCACCGGGTGGCGCCCAAGGCCAGGGACGCGTCGCGCAGGTCCCGCGGCACGGCAGCAAAGACTTCCAGGCAGACCAGGATGATGGTCGGGAAGACCATGATGGCCAAGACGACGGCTCCGGACAGGACGGAATAGCCGGAGGAATAAGTCCCCAGCCATCCGGCCAGCTTGGCGACGAACGGCACCACCATCAGGACGCCCCAGACGCCGAAGACGACCGACGGGATGCCCGATAGAAGATCGACGAACGACTTGGCCGCCCCCCGGACGGACCGAGGCGCATATTCGGACAAGTAGATGGCCGTGAGCAAAGACACGGGGACGGCCAGGATCATGGCCGTCAGCGTGACCCAGAAGGTGCCCAGGATGAACGGAAAGAAACCGAAGCTGCCTTTGAGCGGTTTCCACTCCGAGCCGAAGAGAAGCGAGGTCAGGGGCTTGAGGCCCAGGATGCCGCGCGACTTGTAATAGAGCCCGAATAGGATGAGGACGACGAGCAAGCCGGGCAGGAACGAAATCAGGCGCATCGAGCGCCGCGCCCGGCGGTCTCGGCCCAACCTCGCGGCGTCGCTCCTCATGGCCCTCCCCGCTTTCGGCTCCGCGTTTCCGGCCTTACTTGCCGGTCAGTCGAGCCAGCCCGGCGGCCAGCTTGTCCTTGGCCAGCGGGATGTATCCGGTCTCGGGGACGAAGGCCTGGCCTTCGGCCAGAACCCATTTTATGAAAGCGACGACCGCGGGATTGGCCGGCTTCCCTTTGGTCACGAAATAGAGGTCGCGGGCCGGGGGCGAAGGATACTTGTTGCCCGCGATGGCCGTGGTGATGTCGTCGCGGGTGGCATAGATGCTTTCGGCCGGATCGATGCGGCCGTTGCCGTCGAGATCGATGGGGACGATCTCGAGGCCCTCGATCGGCTTGAGGGTTTTGGCGTCATAGGCGAAGTTGATGTTGTTGTAACCGATGGCCAGCGGGTCGCGGCGGGCCGCGTCGGCCAGCCCGGGATCGCCGTAGACCCCGACGCCGCCCAGGTCCTCCTGCCGCTTGCCCAGGAAAGCGGCCCAGGTCTCCGCCGCTCCGCAGGCGTCGGACCGAGTGAACACCCGGACGGGCTGCTTGTCCGGGGTTCCCAGGGCTTGGCCCCAAGTCAGAGGCTTGCCGGTGATCCATATGTCGATGAACGCGGCCCGGGTCAGTCCCTTGGACTTGATAGCGGCCATCAGGGGGTTCTTGGCGCTGATCGTAGCCACGACACCGTCCTTGGTCACGGCCAACGGGAAGGCCCCCTTGGCGACCTCGGCCGGCTGGATATCGCGCGAGACCAAGCCGATATCGACCATGCCGGTCAAGGCGTCGGTCAGCCCTTTGCCGGCGCCGCCGGCCTGAACGTCGATCTGAACCTGGGGATGGATTTTGCGGAACTCCTCGGCCCATTTGACGGCCATGGGATAGAGGGCCCAAGCGCCGGAGAGGCTGACTTTGCCTTGGACGACGGGAGGAGCCGCTTGAGCGAAGGCTGCGCCGGTGGCGGCCAGAACGGCGAGGATGAGGACGAGCGTCTTTTTCATGGTTGATCTCCGCGATTGATTTCAGTATCCGATCTGCAGCTTGACCAGGAAGGCGCGATTCAGCACCGCGCCCGCCTCGTTGCGAGTGTGCTCGTAATTGACTTGGATCTTGGTCTTGCCGACGATGAACCAGGTCAGGCCGGCGGAGGCGATATCGACTCGATCGGTCGCTTGGTCGCGGTTGACGTCCAAAGAATCGAACCGGATCAAGGCTTGGATTTTCTTGGGCAGGACGAAATATCCGGCCTGGGCGTACCAGCCCTGCTTATGAATCGCCGCATCGGCGGCCCGGATGAGCTCGGCTTTGAGGGAGAGCGTCGGCGAAACCCAGGCGGCCTCGAAGCCGGCCCGATCCCGGGTGACGGGGGCGGCTCCGGCGGTCGCCGAATGGCACCCGTTATAAAGGGAGGCGCCCAGCGCGAGACCGGAAAGGGGGCGGACGACGAGCCGCGCGGCGATGTCTTTCTGGTCGTTGGTGTCGGCCTTGTTGATCCCGGCGCCGTTGAAGACGCCGAGATAGTATTCGAACAGCGAAGCCTTGCCGGTCAGGGCAAGGCCGATGTCGCGGCCGTTGGACGAATTGTCCTGGCCGGGGACGAGCTTCGAGACCGCCTGGGCCAGGTTGATCCAATCGAGATCCGAAGTCGAGGTCATGTTTTCCAGGCTGAACGGGACCTTGAACTGGCCGATCCGCAGCCCCGCGGCGGCCGCAGGCGTCCAATCGATCTGGGCATCGATGAGGGCCGGACTCTTGAGGGCATCGATCTCGGCCTTGATCTTGATCGTCTTGGAGATCTCGCCGGCCAGGGCCAAACGCACCCGGCGGACGGAGAGACCGTCCACCCCGGCGCTCTGAGTGGTCGACAAAACCTGCGCGTACCCGGAAATCTTCAGCGGCTCGGCCGCCGTCACGGCGGACGCGGCGGCTTTATCCTGGGCGGAGGCGATCAGCCCCAAAGCGGGGAGGGCCCAGGCGAGAAGAAAAATCGCTTTGTTCGTCTTCATGTCATCTCCGCATCTCTTTGTCTATATAGTCTATTGTCATAGTCGACTATTAACTCACAAGCGATTCCCGGCCCTGACTCATTGATCATGAAGCCTCAGGCCTCCGACGGCCGGCGGCGTCCGCGGCTCAGGCGTCTCGCCGCGCAGGCCCGGGCGGCTTTCGTCCGTTCAACCACGTCGGCGAACGTCATCCGTTCCAGGATGGCGGCGATGGCGTCGCGCGTCTCTTTCCATACTCCCCTCAGGCCGCAGGAGCCTTCGCGCGGACAAACCTGACGGGCGGTGACGCTGACGCAGTCGATGGGCGCCAGCGGTCCGTCCATGACCCGAATGACTTCGGCCACGGAGATCTTTTCGGGAGGCTTGGCCAGGAGATATCCCCCATGGGGGCCTTTCCGGCTCCGCAGATATCCGGCCCGCTTGAGCATCAGCAGAATCTGCTCGAGGAAGCGCTCCGGGATATCCTGGGCGGCGGAAATGTCCTTGATATGGAGCGGGCCGTCGTCGCGGCGCAGGGAGAGCTCCAGCATGGCTCGGCTGGCGTACTCGCCCTTCGTCGAAAGCCTCATTGGACCTCCGTATTAGTAGTCGACTAGTTCAATCGACATAGTTATCTAACATATCCGGTCGGCGGAAGTCAACGGTTTTCGATCACGGTTTTCGATCACTTTTTTCCTCTAAGAAGGGCTCGGGGTTAGAGGGTCAAAACACGCTCACGCGCCCAGCGAGCGCGTTCGCTCCGCCGACTCGGTCGCTCCCCCTGCTGCGCAGGGGACCATGCTCGCTCCCTCGTCGATTGGTTTTGACCCTCCAAACCCCTCGCCCTGATTAAAAGAGACGGTTCAAACACAAAAACGCGATAATCTACTATGGCCGCAAACAAGCTTTTAAGTTAAAATTCCGCCCGACAAAACGATGAGCGAATCGAAATTCGAGAGAATTCTCCGCTGCCCGGCCTGCGACGGCACCCGTCTGCGCCCGGCCCGCCGCGGCACCCTCGACCGGGCGGCCCTGAACGCCGAGGCGATCAAGATCACCGACCG
>JAPKZJ010000024.1 GCA_026393855.1 Candidatus Aminicenantes bacterium | reverse complement strand
CTCATGAATGGATGGCGGAAAACCTGAACGTTGCGCACTACCGAAACGGCGATCCCATACCGCAGATTCCGGAAAAAAAAGAATGGTCCAACGCAACGGCGGGAGCTTGGTGCTATTACGAAAACAACCCCGATAACGGGAAGATTTACGGCAAGCTCTACAATTGGCGCGTCCTGACCGACAAGCGGGGCATCGCTCCCGCGGGTTGGCACGTTCCAAGCCCGGCCGAGCGGCGGGAGCTCGTGGATTATTTGGGCGGAGAGGAAATCGCCGCGGCTAAAATGAAAGCCGGCCGACTATGGGATCCGCCAAGCACGAAGGCCGTAAACGAAAGCGGCTTTGCCGCACTGCCCGGAGGCTGTCGCGACTCTGATCTGACCTTCAAATATGCCGGGCAGGAAGGATATTTCTGGATCGAACCGCATCTCTGGGAACGAACTGCGACGATCGAAGCGACGCTGCCGTTCCTTTCTTTGGGGGACAGATGTTCCTTAGGCAGAGTGTCGGCTTTTGGGTATGGGATGTCGATTCGTTGCCTAAGGGATCATGACGATTAATTCCAAGCGTCACGAGCCCGAAGAACGGAGAGAGCCCTATAAAAACCGGAATTCGCACACCTTGTCCAGCCCGGCCATGGCGGCCTGGCGGACATAGGGGCTCTTGTCTTTGATCAGCTGAACCAACAGAGCCCGGGCCTCGGCTCCGCCGATCTCGCCCAGGGCCAGGGCCGCCGAGCGGCGGACATCGGCGTTGGGGTCATCGACGACGGCGCGGACGGCCTTCGCCGTGGAACGGCTGCGCTTGGCGGCCAGGATGCGCAGCGCCGCGCTCTTGGAGAACCACGGCGGGCGCGTCAGGCGGTCGCACAGGTCGTCCAGCGGGCAATCCTCGCGGGCGATGAGCTCGCGAACCGCGATGTCGCGCACTTCTTCGGTCGGATCGCCGAGGAGCTCGATGAGCAGCGGAGTCGACCAGACGGCGTCTGATTCGGCGGCCGCATGGAGCAGGCGAACCTTCTTGGGCCGGCTCTGGATAATCTCGAGCTTGCGGGCGATCTCGCGGGCCAGAAGACGCGGGTCGGCTTCGGGGTCGAGGGCGCGGGGGAAGGCCAGCTCTGCCAGCAGGGGATCAGTCCCGTCCCCGTCGTCGGCCGGCGACCGTCGCAGGAATTTGACCACGGCCTAAACCATCTCCAGTATGTGGCCCATCTTGTCCTTTTTGGTCTTGAGGTAGCGGCAGTTGGACTCGTTGGGGGCGATCTCCAGCGGCACCCGGTCGATGATCTCCAGGCCGTAGCCCGTCAGGCCGACGAACTTGCGGGGGTTGTTGGTGATGAGTCGGATTTTCCGCACCCCCAAGGCGACCAGGACCTGGGCCCCGATGCCGTAGTCCCGCTGATCGGGCTTGAAGCCCAGCCGGGTGTTGGCCTCGACGGTGTCGGCGCCGCCGTCCTGCATGGCATAGGCTCGGATCTTGTTGGTCAGCCCGATGCCGCGGCCTTCGTGGTTGAGGATGTAGAGGACGATGCCGTTCCCGGCGGCCTCGATCATCTCCATGGACCGGTGGAGCTGATCGCCGCAGTCGCAGCGGGAAGAGCCGAAGGTGTCGCCGGTCAGGCATTGCGAATGGGCCCGGACAAGGAGCGGCGTCTCGGGGTCGATCGTCCCCTTGATCAGGGCGACATGGTGTTCGCCCCGAATCTCGTCCTCGAAGACGGCGATCCGGAAGTGGCCGTGGGCGGTCGGTAGGTCGGCCTCGTCGATCTTGTGGACCAGGCACTCGTGGCGCATCCGGTACTTGATCAGGTCGGCGATAGTCAGGATGGGCAGGCCGAACGCGGCGCTCATTTGCTCGAGCTCCGGCATCCGGGCCATGCTGCCGTCCTCGTTCATGATCTCGCAGATGACCCCGGCCTGCGTCAGACCGGCCATGCGGGCCACATCGACCGACGCTTCGGTCTGGCCGGCCCGGGCCAGGACGCCGCCGTCCTTGGCTTGCAGCGGGAAAATGTGGCCGGGGCGAGCCAGGTCCTCGGGCTTGGTGGCGGGGTCGATGGCGGCCAGGATGGTGCGGGCCCGATCGGCCGCGGAAATGCCCGTGCTGACGCCGGCCTTGGCGTCGATCGAGATGGTGAAGGCGGTCTGAAACCGAGCCGTGTTGTCCTGGACCATCAACGGGAGCTGGAGCTCCTCCAGGCGTTTGTGGGTGAGCGGCAGGCAGATCAGGCCCCGGCCGTGGCGGGCCATGAAGTTGATGGCTTCGGGGGTGGTCTTGTCCGCGGCCACCATCAGATCGCCCTCGTTCTCGCGATCCTCGTCGTCGACGATGATGATCATGCGGCCGTCTCGAACGGCGGCGACGGCTTCCTCGACCGAGGAGGTGCGGGGCGTCTCGGGCATCGTTGATGGTCTCCCTGAAAATTTAATCCGACCCGCGCGTCGCGGATCGCCCCGAAACAAAATTATACACATACTTTCCGATCATGTCACATTCGATGTTGACGGCGTTGCCGGCCCGCAGGGCCGCCAGGTTGGATTTGTCGAGAGTCACCGGGATGAGCTCGACTTCAAAAGTCGAAGAGCCGAGCGAGGCGACGGTCAGGCTGACGCCGTTGACGCCGACGGAGCCTTTGGGGATGAAGTATTTCCGCTGGGCCGCGGGCAGGGCGAAGACCAGGCGCCGGCCAGGCCGCTTTGGCGTGACCCGGATCGTTTTGGTCGTGAAATCGACGTGCCCCGACATCAGATGCCCGCCCAGCGGATCGGCCAGCGTCAGCGGCAGCTCGAGGTTCAGCCGGGCACCGGGACGAAACCCGCCTAGAGTCGTTCTGGCCAGCGTCTCTTGGGCCAAGTTGAAGACGAGGGCTCGGCCTTCGGCCTTAACCAGGGTGAGGCAGACGCCGTCCACCGCGACGCTGCTGCCAGGCCCGATCTTGCCGGCCGGGATATCGGCCTCGACGGCCATCTCGGTTCGGCCTTGGCGAAAGCCGGCGAACTTGCCCGAGTATTGGACGATGCCGGTAAACATTAGGATCTTCTCCAATCTCCGGGGATGGTAGGGCGGCGCAATATTCGGCCCATTAAAATGTCCCTTCGATAGCGATGTCGTCTCCGAGACGGAACGATCGGACGTCCCGCAGCCGGAGCGAGTCCTCCAATCGGGCCGGTCCGCGGCCTCCATAGACCGATACCGCGTCCCGGCCGCCTACGAGCCGGGGGGCGACCAGAAACAGTCCGCGGTCGGCCAGGCTGCCTTCGAGAACGGACGTGGCCAGGCGGCCGCCGCCTTCGATCAATACGGACGCGATACCGCGTTCCGCGAGCTTCTTCAAAACGGCCTTTAGGCTCACCGCCCCTGCGGCGCTTTTAACTACCGTCGTCTCGGCACCCGCCCGTTCGAGGGCCGAGCGCCGCTTTTCGTCGGCTCCAGCGTGTCCGAAGACGAGCACGGGCCCGCCGGACATATCCTCGAACATCCGCGCTTTGGGGGATAGTCGGAAACCTCCGTCCAGGACGACCCGCAGGATCGGCTTGGCTCGCCGGCCCGGCAGGCGGACGGTGAGCCGTGGATCGTCGCTCTGCGCCGTCCCGGCCCCGATCAGGACGGCGTCGTGCTCGGCTCGGACGAGATGGGCATAGGCGCGGGCCGCAGGTCCGGTGATCCAGCGGGCTTCTCCCGTTCGGGTGGCCATCCGGCCGTCCAGGCTCAAAGCGGCTTTGAGGGTGACAAGCGGCATCCCGGTAGTGATGCGCTTGATGAAGCCGGCGTTCAAGGCCCGGTTCCGTTCGGCCATGAGCCCAATCGAAGTTTTGATCCCGGCCTGCTTCAACCGGGCCAACCCTCGTCCGTTGACGATCGGGTTGGGGTCGCGGTCGGAGACGACGACCCGGGCGATGCCCGCCGCCAATACGGCGTCGATGCAGGGCGGCGTCCGCCCCCAATGAACGCACGGCTCGAGGGTCACATAGAGAGTCGCGCCTTTGGCGGCAGCGCCCGCTCTGGCCAGGGCGACGGCTTCGGCGTGGGGCCGGCCCGCGGCTTCGTGATAGCCGTGGCCGACAATCTTCCCACCCTTAACCAGGACTGCGCCCACACAGGGGTTGGGGCTTGTCCGCCCGGCGGCTTGGGCCGCCAGGCCGTAGGCGAGGGCCATATATTCGAGGTCGCGTCCGGCGTTCATTCGAATAACGCGTCGACGAACGCGGCGGGGGAGAAATCGATCAAGTCCTCCGCGCCCTCGCCGGTTCCGATAAATTTGATGGGCAGCCCCAGCTCGTCGGCGATGGCCACGACGATGCCGCCCTTGGCCGTGCCGTCGAGCTTGGTTAGGACCAGGCCCGTAATTCCCGAGACCTTGAGGAACTCCCGGGCCTGGACCAGCGCGTTCTGGCCGATCGTGGCGTCGAGAATGAGCAGAATCTCGTGCGGCGCCCCGGGGAGCTCGCGGCCTAGAATGCGCGTGATCTTCTCCAATTCCAGCATCAGGTTGGCGTTGGTGTGGACGCGGCCCGCGGTGTCGACCAGGACGAGGTCCAAGCCCTTGCGGAGGGCGTGCTGGACGGCGTCGAAGGCGACCGAGGCCGGGTCGCCGCCGTAGCGGCCTTTGATGACGTCCAGCCCGAGACGCTCGCCCCAGACGGCGAGCTGCTCCTGGGCGGCGGCCCGGAAGGTGTCCGCGGCGGCCAATCCGACGGACCGGCCTTCGTCGCGAAAGCGGCGGGCCAGCTTGGCGATAGTGGTCGTCTTGCCGCCGCCGTTGACGCCGACGATCAGCCAGACGGCGGGCTTGGCGGCGGGGGGTGCGTCGACGGTGGATGCGGCGGCCGTCCCGCGCGACAGCCGTTCGACGAGGTCGGCCTTGAGCGCTTCGCGGATCTCGGGGAAGCCGTCGGTTTTGCGGGTTCGGACGCGGAGCGAGTCGATGATCTTCTCGGTCGTCGCGACGCCGACGTCGGCCAAAATTAAAGCTTCGGCTAAGTCGTCGAGAATTTCCTCGCGCGGTTTGCCGCTCTTGACCAGGGCGTCGAGGCGCTGCTTGAACGCCGAGCGGGTCTTGGACAGCTTCTCCCGCAGGTTGCCGAGCATCGTGTCTGGATTATAGGGGCGCCCTGACTACCTGTCAACGAGGCTCCTGGCGCAGGGGTTCGCTCTGGCGGAAATATTTGCGCCGTGGCGTCTCGTTTTTCTCGGCGGCTCGGAACTCGCGTCCCGCATTGATCTAACGGTCTTTGTACGGTCCACTCAGACATCCTCGCCGTCCTGCCTCTTTCCGGGCAGGATTCCCTCGACACCTGCCGGAGCCGCATGACGAATCCTACCCTGTTTAGGGGAGGCAGGAGGGGTAATACCAATAAAAGAAATTGGAATGCGGCAACGCTTAGGTGATATTTCCGCCCTCGCGACGACAGGCGAGGCGCCGGTCGTGACGAGGACTGCGAAGCGACAGCATCGGCGCTCACCCCTGCATCCCCTTGCCGTAGTAGAAGAGTTTGATTTTAGCCATAGAATCGTTTTGGATTTCTTCCATTCTGTGTGGGTTGGTGAGGCGGCACGGTATTCGGCCAACGGCGAAACCGCGCGGGTTTAGACTTTTTCGCGAAACTCTTCGAGGGAACCCAACGGGCGCCGAGGGATGTTTGAGCACGTGATGATCATCGGGACCGAGACGGAGTGGGAGATCATGCGGATTTGGGAGATCAAATGTGCGGAGTTCCGCAGGCGCCGAGAAGAGAAGCGCGAAAAAGGCGTGAAAAACCCGCGCCGCCGGGCCGAATACCGTGCCGCAGGCCACACAGAATGGGATAGCTCTAAACGCTTCTTTAGAGGGGCAAGCGTTATTTTTTAACCCGATAGATTTCGGGAACCAGGATGCCGCACAAGGCTCCGACGACCAGGCCGACGATGATATCGGAAGGAAAGTGCTTGAGCGCCTTGACCCGGAAGAGCCCCAACACAAGCGGGGGAATCAGCGCCGCGGCATAGACCAGATATTTGTCGTCGCCCAGCCCGGGATGCGAATCGCTGTAGACCTTGGCCATGAAGAACGTGGAGGCCGCGGCGGTGGCGACATGGCCGCTGTAGAACGAGTTCCGGTTGTGGCCCGTCTTTCTCTCGTCATAGGACAGTTGATCATAGTAAGCCACCGGCCGGATGCGGTTTTGGAAATTAGGCCCGAGCGCACTCCATTCGTAAATATTGGTCGTGAGGGACATGGTTTCCAAAAACATCATCACCATGTCCAGTCCGTTCAGCCGAATCCGCTTGTCGGCCAAAAGGGAAAAGGGGAGCGCGATCGAGGCCCACAGGGTATAGTCCGAATATTTTTCGAAGACGGCTCGGCGGGTGGGGTCTTGATTGAGCGACCAGGCATCGATCTTGTTGAGCGTGCGCTTGTCCAAGGCTTGAATCTCGGCAAGAGATAGATCGTATTTTCCCAGGAGCTTTGAAATGCCCATGTAGTTCGCGAACAATCCGACCCCGCAGACGGCCCCGGCCGCCCAGTGATTGACCTGATACACACGGGCGGAGGAGTCGCCGGCGGACGATTGCGGAAAGGCCGGGGCAATCAAGCCGAGGCATAAAAAAAAGATCAGGATGGGTTTCGGCCGGATCGCTTTCATGTCGCGGACCTCGTGGGCTGAATGGCGGGCGTTTTTTCCGGGTGGTGACCATGATTATCACCGTTCAAACTGGGCAGGTCAAGGCGGGGCCCGTCTCTTGGAGGGGTGACGCTCTTGTGTTACATTGAAAATCCATGGAAGATGCCCGCTGGGAGATCCCCGAAATCGGAGCCGCAGCCAAGGCTCTGGCTGCGGAGCTCCGGATTCCCCTGCCCTTGGCCCAGGTCCTGACCAACCGCAAGCTGGGCGACGCCGCCGCGGCCAGGGTGTTCTTGCACGGCACGACGGCCGATCTGTTCGATCCCTACTTGTTTACCGACATGGCCGCCGCCGTGGCCCGAATCGAGCGGGCTATCGCCGAAAAGCAGACCATTCTGATCTTCGGCGACTACGACGTGGACGGGGTTCTATCCACGGTCATGCTCCACAAGGCTTTGCGCGACCTGGGCGGGATCGTGGAGTATTTCATCCCCGAGCGCCTGACGGACGGCTACGGCATCAAGGACGAGCATCTCGAGGTCGTCAAGGCCCGCGGGGCGAGCCTCGTCATCAGCGTCGATTGCGGCATTCGGGCCGAGGGCTTCGCGGCCAAGGCGACGGAAGCCGGAATCGACCTGATCATCACCGACCATCATCTGCCGGGGGACGCGATCCCGGCCGCGATCGCCGTCATCGACCCCGTCGTGGCGAGCGCGGGCTATCCAGAGCGCGGGCTGGCCGGGGTGGGGGTGGTCTACAAGCTGATCCAGGCGCTGTTCGAGCGGGCCGGCAAGTCCAAATCCCTCCGCCATTACCTCAAGCTGGTGGCCATCGGCACGATCAGCGACATCGCCCCGCTCTTGGGTGAAAACCGAATCTTGGTGAAGGAAGGGTTGAAACTGCTCGAGGAGACTTCGATCCTCGCTTTGGAGGAAAGGGCGGAAGAAACAAAGTCGGGGAAAAAAGGCTCTCTGCCTCCGGGTCTTCCCAGCCTGCTTGATGCCAGCGGACTGCTCGGCCGCAAAGTGACCGAGGGCGATATCGGGTTCCGCATCGGACCCCGCATCAACGCCGCCGGCCGGATGGGCCAGACCGATCTCGCCGTTCGGCTTTTCTTCTCCGACGATCTCGCGGAAACGCGCGAGATCGCCCGCCGCCTCGACGAGCTCAACCGCGATCGCCAGGAGGCCGAGGAGGCCATCTTCCGCCAGGCCGAAGAGAAGGTTCGATCCCGCGGCCTCGACTCCCGTTACCGGATCCTGATTCTGGGGAGCGAGTCCTGGCACCGCGGCATCATCGGTATCGTCGCCTCGCGGCTCAAGGATGCCTTCAACCGGCCGGTCATTCTCTTTTCCTATGCCGACGGCAAGGCCCACGGCTCGGGCCGCTCGATCTCCGATTATTCGCTCATCGATTGCCTGGATACCTGCCGCGGGCACGTGCTGACCTACGGCGGCCACACTTACGCGGTCGGATGCACCTTGATGCGGGACAATCTGCCGGCTTTCAAGGCGGCGGCCAACGCCGATGCGGACGCCCACATCACGGACGACCTGCTCCGCCGGCGGCAGCGCGTAGACGCGGAGGTTTCTTTCCCGGAGATCGACCGCGTCTTCTTGGGCGTCCACGCCCTTTTATCCCCCTTTGGGGTCGGCAATCCGCGGCCCGTGTTCGCGACCAGGGGAGTGGAGATCGCGGCCGGGCCCCAGGTGCTCAAGGGCAAGCATCTGAAGATGTGGCTCCGCCAGGGCGAGCGCACCTTCGAAGCGTTGGCTTGGGATCGGGCCGATTGGGCGGACCGCCTGCCCAAAGGCGGTCGGGTGGACATCGCTTATACCTTCCTGTTCTCGACCTATAACGGCGAGAGCCGCTTGCAGCTCTCGCTCGAGGGGATCAAGCCGTGAGCGGGCGTTCCGCCGGCGGCGGAGGGGGCTGGCGATTTGTCCGGGCCTTGCGGCTGCTCCTGGCCGTTCTGCTGGCGGCAGCCGTCGTCATCATCGTCGTTTATTTTCTGACTCATCTGCGTCGCTCCGGCGGGACCGAGCCGGTCCAGGGCGAGCTGCCGCCGCAGAAGATCCAGTCGCAGAAAGAGCCGATCTACCGCGAGTTCAACCGCGACTTGAGCCGGATGGAAATCAGCGCAGCCCGCAACCGCTTGCAGCCCGACGGCCGCTTCCGCCTGGAAGGCGAGCCCGGCAAGCCGGTCACCATCATCGATCGCGGGACCAAGGGCGGCCGGGATATGCGCTTTACGGCTGACCGGGTCGATTACGAGAAGGGCTGGGAAAAGGCTGTTTTCACCGGGAACGTCTCGATTGAGATGCGCGGCATGACCATCCGGGCCGACGCCTTCGCCTATGACAAGGCCACCGACCTCATGCGGAGCCTATCCGCGGTGACGATCCGGGCCAGCCGCTTCCAGGGCCAGGCCAGGTCCTTTGTCTATTCCCTGCGCGACGACTCGGCCGTCCTGTCCGGCGAGGCCCAGTTTACCCTGATCGATCCCAAGAACGAGAAAGCCCCGTTCATCCTGTTCGGCGACCGGATCGCGTTCAACTATGCCCAGCGCCGGGCTCGACTGGAGGGCGGCGTCCGCTTGTCGCACGGGCAGAGCCGCGGCCGGGCCGACGCGGTCGAAATCCAGCTTTTCGCCGAAAAGGACGACTTGCACATCCTTTGGCTCATGGGCAACGCCACCGCGGCTTTGCGCGAAGCCAAGCCGGCGTCCTCGGCTAAGGCCGCTCCCAAGGCCAAACCGGAAGTACCCGCCGGACCTTCTTTCCAGCCGGTCTTCTCCCTGGAAAGCGACACCCAAGATATCTCCGCCGACCAGCTCATGTTGACGGCGTATCCCGATGCGCCCTCGATCAACGCCGTGCGGGCTCGCGGCGGGGCTTCCTTCGTCCTCATCGCGGCCGACGGCGGCCGGACCAGGATCCAAGGCGACGCGGTCAATTTCGGCTTCAACCGGCTGGGCCGATTGGAGGGGATGACCGTGCGGGGCGGCGGTTCGTTGACGGCCCGGGACGCCGGCCAGTCCGGCGAGCGGCGCCTGGCCGGGAACCCCATCCTCTATGAGGGCTCAACCCGGGTCCTGAAGGCCTTCGGCAGCGAAAAAACCAGGGCCATATCCGCCGAGCCCGGCCGGGAGATCAGCGCCGATTGGATCCTGATCTTCATGCAGAACAACAACGCCAACGCCTCGGGCAACCTGACCATCGTGTTCCAGCGCGAGGCGGACAAGGCCGGCCCCTCGGGATTTTTCAAGCCCGGCAAGCCGGCCTTCATCCGGGGCGGCTTCCTCAGCTACCTCGACAAGGACAGAAGCCTGCAGGTCCGGACTGCGGTCCGGATGTGGCAGGACGACCAGATCCTTGAGGCTCCCGAAGCGGCGATCTCCCTCCAGACCGAGGTGCTGACGGCAACGGGGGGTGCCGGTTTCCGCTTCGTCCAACCGGCCGGCAAGAACCGTCCCGCGGCGGCCGTCCAAGTCGGCGGCGAGAAGATGGATTTCGATCCCCAGAGCCGCCAGGTCGTATTCCGCGGCCAGGGCCGGTTGCGGACCCGCGATGTGGACCTGAAGGCTGATTTGTTGACCGTCGTTCCCGATAAAGAGCCTGGCCGGGCCCGCTCGATCCAAGCCCGGGGTACTGTCGCCATCAAAAAAGGCGACCGCGAGGCCTTCGGCGAGGCTGCCGACTACGACGTCGAAGGGGACACGATCGTCCTCACCGGGCACCCGTATCTTGTCGATAAAGAACGCGGTACGGTCCGGGGCGACAAATTGACATTCCGATTATCGGATGGTAACATCCAGGTCGAGAACCGGGCGCAGGAACGATCGGAGATCGTCATCAAGTCGTGACCGATGAAATCGCAGCTAAAAGCCGTCGGTCTTCGCAAAAGCTACCACGATAAGACGGTCGTCGACGACGTCTCCCTGGAGATCCGGGGGGGCGAAATCGTCGGGCTCCTCGGCCCCAACGGAGCCGGGAAAACCACCACCTTTTCCATGATCCTGGGCCTCGTGCCCCAGGACGCCGGCCGCGTTTTCCTGGACGACGAAGACATCACCTCCCTGCCGATGTACCTGCGGGCCCGCAAGGGCGTCTGCCTCCTGCCCCAGGACCCCAGCGCCTTCCGCAAGCTGACCGTGGAGGAGAACCTCTTTTCGATCTTCGAGACCCTGCCCGGGGAAAGCGCCGGTGCGGCGCAGGCTTCCGCCATTCTGGGCGAGCTGGGGCTGACCCCCCTAGCCAAAGCCCGGGCCTTCACCCTGTCCGGCGGCGAGAGGCGGCGGCTGGAAATCGCCCGAGCCCTGGCCACGGGGCCGTCCTTCCTGCTTCTGGACGAGCCGTTCACCGGGATCGACCCGATCGCCATCCAGGACCTGCAGGCCATCATCCGCTCTCTCAAAGCCCAGGGCCTGGGCATTTTGATCACCGACCACGCCGTTCGCGAGACGCTCCGGATCTGCGACCGGGCCGCCATCATCGATAAAGGGGTGGTCTTCAAATCCGGCACGCCGGAGGAGATCGTGGCGTCCGAGGGCGTCCGCCGCACCTATCTGGGGGACGAGTTCCGCCTCTGAGGCGGGAACGCGGCCGACCATGATGAAGCAACGCCTCGACCAGCGGCAGGTCCAGAAGCTCATTCTGGCGCCGGCCCTGCAGCAGGCCATCAAGCTCCTGCCCATGACCAATCTGGAGCTGATCGAGGTCATCGACGAGGAGCTGTCCGAAAACCCCATGCTCGAGCTGGAGGGCGAGTCGATCGACCGCCAGGCCGAGGCCAGCGAGGACAACGCGCCGGCCGAGTCCGCCAAGACCGAGGCCCTCGAGGCCGGACCCGAGGAGCCGGCCGGGAACGACGACGACGCGGCCTTCGAGTCCTATTTCCAGGAATACTTCGACGACGGCTTCCGTCCGTCCTCCCAGGAGCGGCGCGAGATCCCGGCCATGGAGAACACCCTGGCCGGCGAGACGACCCTGTGGGACCATCTCGACTGGCAGGCCAACCTGACTTTCCACGAACCGGTCGAGCGGGATATCGCCGAGCGCATCATCGGCAACATCAACGACGACGGCTATTTGACCGTGCCGCCGCTGGAGCTGGCCGAGACGATCGGGGTGCCGGTCGAACGGGTCGAAGCCGTCCGCCGCACGATCATGGCCTTCGACCCCGTCGGCGTCGCGGCTCTCGAGCTCAAGGAATGCCTGCTGGCCCAGATGGATTATCTCGAGATCAAGGATGAGACGGCCCGGACGATCGTCACCCAGCATCTGGGGCTCTTGGAGAAGTGCGACTACGCCCAGTTGGCCAAGCTCTTGGGCCGGCCGGCCTCGGCCGTCAAATACCACATCGAGGTCATCAAGCGGCTCGATCCGACCCCGGGCCGCAAATACAGCAAGGCGCGCCCGTCCTATATCACTCCCGACATCATCGTGACCAAGGAGGGCGACGACTTCAAGATCAGCCTCAACGACGAGGGTCTGCCGCGGCTGCGGATCAACGCCTATTACCGCCAGCTCCTGGCCAAGGCCTTCAAAGACAACCCCGACGCCTACCACTTTCTCAAGGACAAAATGAAGAAGGCCCTGTGGTTCCTGCGGAGCCTCGACCAGCGCGACCAGACCATCTTCAAGGTGGCCCGTTACGTCGTCGACAAACAGAAGGACTTCATCGACAAGGGCATGGATTTTATCCGGCCCCTGACCCTGATGGAGATCGCCCAGGAGATCGGGGTCCACGAGTCCACCGTCGGCCGGGTGGTGGCCAACAAGTTCATCATGACGCCGCAGGGCGTCTACTCGCTCAAGTACTTCTTCCACAAGGCCCTGATCGGCGACGCCGGCGAGGACGTCTCCTCGCTTCGGGTCAAGGACCGCATCCGCAAGATGGTCGAGGCCGAGGACAAGACCGCCCCGTTCAGCGACATGGAGATCGAGGCCGTCCTGGGCCGGGAGAACTTCCACATCGCCCGCCGAACCGTGGCCAAGTACCGCAAACAATTGAAGATCCTGCCCTCGCATATCCGGAAACGGAAATACCAGATGGAGGGGACGCCATGAACCTGCAAATCACCTCGCGCCATGCCGCTCTTGTGCCCCAGCTGCGGGCTTTCAGCGAAGCCCGCCTGAAAGAGATGGCCAAGCTGCTGGCCTTCGCCACCGACGTCGACGTCATCGCGGCCAAGCAGCGCGACAACTTCAAGATCGAGATCCACGTCCTGGGCAAGGGCGGCGGCTTGCTGGTGACCGAAGAAAGCCGCGACCTGGAGAGCTCGGTCCGCCGGGCCTTCGAAGCGCTGGAGAAGAAGCTGAAGAAGGAGCGCGAGAAGTTACGGGAGAAGAAGCGCCGCGGCGGCCGCGAGCGCAAGATCCTGGCCTCCCCGGTCGAGCCCGTTTCGCCGCCCGAGGCCGAACGGCGGGTCATCCGGGCCGACTATTTCGCCGTCAAGCCGATGTCGGTCGAGGACGCCCTGATGGCTTTCGAAGCCAAGAAGCGCGAGGTTCTGATGTTCCGGTCCGATGACGGCGGCCGCTGGGCGGTCCTCTACCGCCGCAAGGACGGCCACGTCGGGCTGGTCGCACCCGAATGACCCGCGCCCTTCCCCGCCCGCGCGCCGCAACCCCGGGCCTCGCCATCGTCCCGGGAGGCCTCCTGCGGATGTACGGCCTGGGCGTCCTGATCGTCGGCGACAGCGGCGTCGGCAAGAGCGAGAGCGCCCTGGAGCTCGTCTGCCGGGGGCACCGCTTCGTCACCGACGACGTCGTCCAGATCGTCCGCAGCGCGCGCGGCCGGGTCATCGGCCGGGCCCCGTCCCTGAGCCGGTTTTTCATGGAAATCCGCGGCCTGGGCATCATCAACATCCGGCAGATCTTCGGGCCGCACTCGATCGCCCTGGAATCGCCGATCGACTTGGTCGTCCGGCTGAAAAAATGGCAGCCGCGCAAGGAGTTCGACCGGCTCGGTCTGCGCTTTCCCGAGGACACCCTCGTCCAGGGGATTCGCGTGCCCCAGATGAACATCCCGGTCGCCCCCGGCCGCAATATCGCCACCCTCATCGAAGTCGCCTGCAAGGTCCATCTGCTGCGGCGGCGGGGCTACATCGCCTCGCTCGACCTGTGCGGCAAGCTCGACCGGGCCCTCACTCGGCGCGAGCCCCGGAAGGGAAAGGCATGAAGGACGACCGTTTCCTGATCCTGACCGGGCTGTCCGGATCGGGCAAGACGGTCGTCAGCCGTTTTCTGGAGGACCTGGGCTACTACTGCGTAGACAATTTGCCGGCCAAGCTCATCCCGACGCTCCTTCAGCTCTGGCGCCGCCGCGAGCTGGCCATCGACCGGGTGGCCCTGGTCGTGGATATCCGCGAGCACGGCTTCCTGACGGACTTTCCCAAGGCCTGGGAGGAGATCCGGCGGACCGGGTCGGCCCGGCTGATCTTCCTGGAGGCCTCGGATGACACGCTGGTCAAGCGCTTCGGCGAGAGCCGGCGGCCGCACCCGCTGGCCCGCCGGCGGTCGGTCTTGGCGGGCGTGCGGCTGGAGCGGCGCCGCCTGGCCGGGATCAAGAATCTGGCCGACGAGGTCATCGACACCTCCCAGACCTCGATCGCCCAGCTCAAGGAGAGCTTGGGCCGGCGGTTCCAGCGCCGGCGCCGGCCGCCCCTCCACGTCCTGATCGTCAGCTTCGGCTACAAGTACGGCCTGCCGCTTGATGCCGACCTGGTCTTCGACGCCCGCTTTCTGCCCAACCCGTTCTATGTCGAGGATCTGCGGGCCAAGAACGGCAAGAACCGCCGGGTCCGCGAGTTCGTTCTGGGGGCGGTCGAGAGCCGGGCTTACCTGGAGGAGATGGGGCGCCTCCTGCGCTTCCTTCTGCCCCGGGTCGCGGCCGAGGGTAAGAGCCGCCTGGTGGTCGCCGTCGGCTGCACCGGCGGCAAGCACCGTTCGGTGGCCGTGGCCGATGCCCTCAAGGATACCCTTCAGGCCTTGAAATATGATATAAAGGTCGAGCATCGGGATATTTATAAATGATCGGCGGCATCATCGTTTCCCACGGCAAGCTGGGCGAGGAGTTCCTGAACGCCCTGACCATCATCCTGGGCGAGGCCCCCAATATCGAAGCGGTCTCGATCGGCTGGTACGACGACGTCGAGGACTCCAAGAAGCGCATCGGCGCCAGCCTGAAGAAGGTCGACCAGAAGAGCGGCGTCGTCATATTCACCGACATGTTCGGCGGCACCCCGTCCAACCTCAGCTTCACCTTCCAGAAGGAAGGCCAAGTCGAGATCATCACCGGCGTCAACCTGCCCATGCTGATCAAGTTCTGTTCCCTGCAGCGGTCGTCCGGGCTCAAGGATACGGCCCGCAAGGTCGTCGAGCAGGCCCGCAAGAACATCCACCTGGCCAGCGCCCTGCTGGCCGGCCCGAAGAGCTAAGGTCCTCATGATCGAACGCAACGTCCAGATCAAAAACCGGCTCGGCCTGCACGCCCGGGCCGCCGTCAAGTTCGTCAACACCGCCAACCGCTTCGGGGCCGACATCCGGATCATCAAGGACGGCTCCGAGATCGACGGCAAGAGCATCCTGGGCATCTTGACCTTGGCCGCCACCCAGGGCTCCTCGATCCTGCTGCGCCTGAAGGGCGAGGACGAAAAAACCGCCCTGCAGGCCCTGGTCGAGCTCATCGACGGCCGCTTCGGCGAGAAAGAGTAGGCCATGGACATCCTGCGCCTGCGCGGAGTGGGCGTTTCGCCCGGGATCGCCCTGGCCGAGGCCTTCCTGACCGAGCGGGTCGTTTTCTCCGGCCGTACGACCCCGATCCCGCCTGCCCGCGCCGCGGCCGAGATCCAGCGCTTCCGCCAGGCCGCCGATCGAACCCGGGAAGAGCTCGTCCGGGTCCGCGACACCATCCAGGCCCGGGTGGGCGAGGAACACGCCTTTATCTTCGACGCCCATCTGTTGATCCTGGACGATCCCACCCTCAAGACCGGGGTCGAGCGCAAGATACGGGACGATCACGTCTCGGCCGAGAGCGCCCTGACCGAGATCCATTCCCACTACGCCCGCATCTTCGACGCCCTGCCCGATGAGACCATGCGCCTGCGCAAGTCCGACGTCACGGACGTCATGACCAAGCTCTACCGCAATCTAGCCCCGGACGAGGGTGGAGCGGAGCCCGAGGTCGACCACCCGACCATCCTGGTGGCCCATGATCTCCTCCCTTCCGAGGCCGCCGTCCGGTTCAGCCAGGGCAACGTCCTGGCCGTGGCCATGGACATGGGCGGGCCGACTTCCCACGCCGCCATCCTGGCCCGCTCGATGAACATCCCGACCGTGGTCGGCCTGCACGACATCACCCAGCGCATCCGCAACGGCGACATCCTGATCGTCGACGGCACGGACGGCGAGGTCATCGTCAACCCGCCGCCCGCGGTCCGCAAGGAATTCCAGAGCAAGAAGGACAAGTACGACGCCTATCGCCGCGAGCTGCGCAATGTGGCCAAGCTGAAGTCGGCCACTCGCGACGACGTCCGCTTTTTCCCGATGGCCAACATCGAGCTGCCGGAGGAGATCCACCATGCCCTGTCCTACGGGGCCGAGGGGGTGGGCCTGTTCCGGTCCGAGTTCATCTACCTGCAGCGGGACGCCCTGCCGACCGAAGAGGAGCATTTCGCCGTCTACTCCAAGCTGGCCAAGGACGTCTATCCGCACCCGGTCTATATCCGGACCATCGACATCGGCGGCGACAAGAGCCTGCCGATCCTGCGCATCCAGAAGGAGCCCAACCCGGCCCTCGGCCTGCGGGCCATCCGCTTCTCGCTCAAATACCGGGAGATCTTCCGGGTCCAATTACGGGCCATCCTGCGGGCCAGCGCCCAGAAGAACATCCGGGTGACCATCCCGATGATCACCGAGATCGAGGAGATCGGCGAGATCAAGCTGCTCTTCGCCGAGGTCAAGGCCGAGCTGGCCGCGGCCAAGATCCCCTTCGATCCGGACCTGCCGCTGGGGATCATGATCGAGGTTCCGGCGGCCGCCGCCCTGACCGACATCCTGGTCAAGGAAGTCGACTTTCTCAGCATCGGGACCAACGACCTCATCCAGTACTACCTGGCTGCCGACCGCTCCAACGAGGACGTGGCCTATCTCTACAAGCCCCTTCATCCGTCGGTTCTGCGCCTGCTCCGGTTCGTCATCGAGACGGCCGACCGGGCCGGCAAGGAAGTGGCCGTCTGCGGCGAGATGGCCGCCGACCCGCTGCCGGCCATGGTTTTGCTGGGGCTCGGCTTGCGCCGGTTCAGCATGAACCCGATCTTCATCCCGCGGGTCAAGAAAGCCCTCCGGGCGGTCGAGGCCAAGACCGTCCGCCGGGTCGTCCACCAGGCCATGGCTCTCAAGTCGGCTCAAGAGGTTGAGGAATTCCTGATCGAGAAGCTCCTCATCCGCCATCCCGAGGCGTTTCTCCAGATCGGCCTTTCGTCCTGACGTCCGGCTTCCCGGCAGTTCGTGCCGGGAAAACGGCGTCGGGGTTCGGGCATAGAACACCGCAAGGAGGCTCGCGCATGGAAGCACAGTCGTTCACGATCAGCAACATCGTCATCGGAGTGGCCATCATCCTCTGGTCGGCCATCGTCGGCATGGCCATCATCGCCTTCGGCCAGCTCCTGCTGGCCATCCGTGAAATGGCCCACAATTCCCGCAAGGAAGGCGTGCACGGCCCCCACTACAACATCCTCCTGCTGGTGGCCAAGGTCAACAACCTGCTGGGCTGGCTGGTGCTGGGGCTGGGCCTGGCCTTCGGGATCTACATGCTGGTGGCGGGGCACCCGATCATGCTGCAGGCGCCGGTGCAGACCGGGGCGACGATCTGATTTACTTGCTGGCCGGATCGGTCCGGCCGTAGACGTCGTCTATGCGGACGATGTCGGACTCGTCCGAGTCGCCGAGCCAGATTTCCATGATCCGGGCCGGGGCCGTCCCGGCCGAGCGGAGGCGGTGAGCCGCGCCGCGGGGAATGTAGATTTCTTCGCCGCGGGCCGGCCGCCAGGTCCGTTCGCCGACCGTGATTTCCAGCCCCTCGTCCAGGGCGACCCAGAACTCCGCCCGCCGGGCGTGATACTGCAGGGACAACGTCCCGCCCGGGTCGACCGTGATGATCTTGATGGCTGCGGCGTCGCGGGGAGGATAAGAGCGGAATCGGCCCCAGGGCCGGCGATCTTCGAGGATGGCGTCGCGGTAGGCCCGCTCGTCGTCAGAAGGGGACTTCATCGTCGCCCCCGGCCTCACCCGGGCCGTCGTCGGCCGGGAACTCGGAGACGACCGGGTCCTGATAGACCGGTCCGCTGGACGGGGTCGCCGGCCGGCGTTCGTATGTCTCGCCCTCGGGTCCGCCTTCGCGCCGGCCCAGCAGGACGATGCTGTAAGCTTCGATCTCGGTCGTGGAGCGCTTGTTGCCGTCCCGATCCTGCCAGCTCCGGGTCCGGAGCTTGCCCTCGATCAGGACCTGCTTGCCCTGGTCCAGGTATTTTTCGCAGAACTCGGCCAGCTTGCCCCAGACCACGATCCGATGCCACTCCGTCTTGGCCGTGGATTCGCCGGTCGTGGGGTTATAGGCTTTCTCGTTGGTGGCCAGGCTGAAGCGGGCCAGGGAACGATCGCCCTGGGGCAGGACTTTGATTTCGGGCTTTTGGCCCAGTCGCCCGACGAGGATGACCTTGTTCAGACTGTTGACGTCTCTCATTGTCGTTCCAGGAGCTCCTTCAGCTTCTCTTGCGCCTGGCGGGCTTCCTCCGCGATGGGGTACTTGGCCACCAGGTACTTGAGCACGCCCACGGCTTCGTCCTTCCTCTTCAGCTCGGCCAAGGCGTAGCCTTTCTTGAGGTAGGCCGCCTCGATCTTATCGCTCAGCGGAAAGGTCATGATCAGGTCGTCCAGGGCATCGACGGCCTTCTGGTACTTCTTCTGGCTGTAATAGCACTCGCCGATCATGTACAGGGCGTTGTCGGCCAGGGGGCTGGCCGGAAAGGACTCCCGGTACATGGCGAAGCCGTCAATGGCCAGATCGTAGTTGCCCTTGCCGTAGTCGGCCTGGGCCGTGTTGAAGACCTCGACGGCCGACAGGTTGCCCGTCGGCGGCTTGGCCGGATTGTCGGGCTTGTTGGCGTCCGGATCGGCCTTGCCGGCCGGTTCCTTGTCGCGGGGCTTTTTCCCTGGGGGGGCGTCGTCCTTGGGCTTGGCCTCGGGATCGGTCGAAGCCGCCGGCTGGGATTTGAGAGCGCCGACTTCATCGACCAGCCGGCCCAGGAGGGCTTCGACCTGGCCCAGCTTGTCCGTCAGGACCTGGTACTGGGTCGGGACGGCGCGGACGCCGTCCCCGATCTTGGCCTGATCGGTCTGCAGGGCCTTGACGGCGGACTGCAGCTGCCCGAACAGGTCCTTGATTTGGCGAAGATCCTCGGCGGTCGAGTCGAGCTTTTTGTCCAGGCGTTGGACCTGCTGCTTCAGCAGCTGAACGTCCTCGTAGAGAAGCTCGTAGGTCTTCTTCTCCCGATCCTGACCGGCCGCCAGGCCGGCCAGGATGAGAACGAGCGCCGCCCCGAGGGCTTTTTTCATGGCCTTAACGGCTTATTTTTCGATGATCAGGAACTGGTCGCGGCGGTTCTTGGCGAAGGCCGAATCTTCCTTGCCCATGTCGAGGGGCTGGCTCTTGCCGTAGGAGATCGTCTTCATCCGTTCGGCCGGGATGCCCAGACCGACGAGGTATTCATAGGCGGCCTTGGCCCGCTTCTCGCCCAGGGCCAGGTTGTAGTCTTCGGTGCCGCGCTCGTCGCAATGGCCTTCGACGAGGATCTTGGCGCTTCTCCACTTCTTCAGCCAGGCGGCGTTGGATTCCAGGGTCGACTTGGCGTCTTCCCGGATATCGAACTTGTCGTAGTCGAAGTTGATCAAGGCCAGGGGCTTTTCCTTGTTGATCTGGTCGAGCGACTTGGCCAGGAAGACTTCCTCTTCGCTCAGCGACGGCTTCGCAACCGCGGGCTGCGAGGCGACCTGTTCAACCTTAGGCTGTTCCTTAACCTGCGGCGCGGAGGGGGTCGGCTTGACCTTGGGCTTGCAGGACGTGGCGAAAGTGACGGCGACGATACAAACAAGGGCCAGGATGAGAGCGCGTTTCATAGATCCTCCTCTAAGTGGTCATGCGGCCGAAACCGCAAATAGGTTCGTTAGGGCAGCCTCTTATTTACATGAATTCGGGCGGCCTGTCAACGAAAAGGGGCTAAAAGGGGCTAATTGCTCCAATCAGCCAGCTTATTCTGTCCTTTGGCCGTCAACGGGCGCAGATTGGCCCCGTCGACGTCGATGGCCCAGACCTGGGTCCCGCCCTTCATGTTGGAGGTGAAGACGACGTGGCGGCCGTCCGGCGACCAGGAGGGCGACTCGTTGCGGGCGTTGCTCTCGGTCAGCTTCTGGATGGCGCGGGTCCGGATGTTGTAGATGTAGAGATCGAAGACATTGTCGACCCGGGCCACGTAGACGATCTGGTCGCCGTTGGGCGACCAGGCAGGCGAATCGTGGTAATTGGCCCCGAAGGAGAGACGGCGGATGTTGCCGCCTTCGGCGTCCATGAGGTAGATCTGGGGCGTCCCGCCGCGGTCCGAGGTGAAGGCGATCTCGCGGCCGTTGGGCGACCAGGTCGGGGAGATATCGCTGGCCGGCGAGAATGTCAGGCGCTTGATCTTGCCGACCCGGGTCGGGCCGGACTCGACGTCGGCGGCATAGATTTCTTGGTTTCCGTCCATGGAGGAGCCGAAGGCCAGCTTTTTGCCGTCGGGCGACCAAGTCGGCGTGAAATTGCCGCCCCGGATCGAGACTGTGGTCCTCTTGCCCTCATAGACATCCAGAATGTAGAGCCCGGCAACCAGATTTTGGTACGAAGTATAAGCCAGGCGGGAGGCATCAGAGGCCCAGGCAGGCGAGTAGTCCAAAACTTTGTTGAAGGTCAGCCGGGTTTGATTGGCCCCGTCGTAGTCCATCATGTACAGCTCGTCGTTGCCGTCGCGGTCGCTGACAAAGGCGATCTTGGAGGTGAAGAGCGGCTTCTCGCCGTAGGACTTCATGATCTCATCGGCCATGCGGTGAGCCAGAAAGCGCAGGTCGGCCGGCTTGGCCTGGTAGCGCTTGCCCGGCAGGATCTGGCGCTTGGACTTGACGTCGTAGAAGTTGCGCTCCAGGACCAGGTCGCCGTTGGACCCCAGCGAGACCTCGCCGGTGAAGAGAACGGCGGCGTTGATGGACTGCCAGTCCTCGAAGCGGATGGTCCGCAGGCTTTGGGTCTGGATGTAGGCGTAGTAGCTTTTGGGCAGGAGGGCGAAGACGCGGGTGTACTTGAGATCGGCCTCCAGGATGCCGTGGATCTCGTCGGCTGCAGCCCGGGCCTGCGCGGAGGCGGCAAAGGGCGGCAGGGCGAAGGAGATGGCGGGCTGGCCGTCGCGGATGGTCAGGACGACTTCCTGCTGGGCGGCGGCCGACCCGGCGGCGGCGAGGAGGAAGGCGATCAGTCCGAACAGGAGAAGAGAGAGTTTTTTCATTTAATGTACTCGAAGATGAGAATGATGCCCAGGTACTCCTCGTCGTAGTCGTCGGGGAGCGGGGGGAAGGGAGCGGCGTCGGTGACGGCCCGCTGGGACGACAGGTCGAGCGGGCGCAGGCCGCTGGGCTCCTTGACCTCGACCCGGGAGATGGTGCCGTTGCGGAAGATGCGGAAATAGACCGTGGTCCGGAAATTGCCCGTGACTCCGGGATCGACGAGCGACTCGCGCCAGCGGCCGGAGATGCGGTCCTGGATGTTCTGGAGGTAATACTGGTAGGGGAAGTTGGACTCGCCGATCATGCCGCCGTAGCCGCCCAGTCCGGCGCCCTCGCCGTAGCCGGGGGCGCCGCCGCCGATGGTCAGGCCCGTCCCGCCGCCCCCGCCGGTCCGGCCGGTCGAGGTTCCCGTGGTCCCGGCCGTTTTGTCGGCCGGCGTCTTGCCCGTCTTGGCGTTGGGATCAGGCCGGTTGAGCGAAGCGGCTTTCTTCTCGGGGACCGGCTTTTTACGGGCCGGCTTGGTCTTGGATGTCGGGTAGCGAAGCTCGGACCCCGCGTCCGCCTGGACTTTCTGGGCCGTGGTCAGGTCGCGAAGCTGCGGCTTGGGCAAGGGGGTCTCGGCCACGGTTTCGGTGGCCCCCCCGCCGGCCGGGCCGCGCATTCCGCCGCCGCTGCCGCCGTTCCCGCCGCCTCCGCCCATCGAGCCCAGATTGACGAAAAGAATTTGGCCCTTGGGGCCGGACTTGGGCAGGCTGGGGTTGACGATGAACAGCAGCAGAAGCGCCAGGTGGGCCCCCGCCGACCAATAGAGGGCCCTCTTGAAGGCCCGGTTACTCATTCCTTGTCCTTGACCTCTTTGGGCTCGGTCATCAGGCCGACCACTTCGACCCCGGCCTTCTTGACCAGGTCCATGATCTCCATGATGTAGCCATAGGGGAGGTCCTTATCGGCCTGCAGAAAGACGACTTTCTTGGGCTTGCCGGCGAAATAATTCAGTATTCTCTGCTCGAGCAGGTTGACGTTGATGATCGACTCGCCGATGTGGATGTACTTGTCGGGCGTGATGGTCAGGCGCAGGCCGTCCTCGGCCGGGGCGTTGTCGGTCTCGGCTGTGGGCAGGTTGACGCCGATGCCCGACTGCATCATCGGGGTGGTGACCATGAAGATGATCAGCAGGACCAGCATGACGTCGATGAACGGGGTGACGTTGATCTCCGACAGCGAGGTTCCGATCTCGCGCTTGGAGCGGAGAGAGCCGAGCTTAGGGAGTACCATAGAGGCGCTCCGCGATGCTCAGGAGCTCGAGCGAGAAATCCTCCATGTCCGTGATCTGGTCCTTGATCCGGTGCAGGAAGGCGTTGTAGGCGATGACCGCGGGGATGGCGGCGAACAGCCCGACCGCGGTGGCGATGAGGGCCTCGGCGATGCCGGGGGCGACGACGACCAGGCTGGTCGAGCGGGTGACGCCGATGCTGAGGAAGGTGTACATGATGCCCCAGACCGTGCCGAAGAGGCCGATGAAGGGCGTGACGCTGCCGGTCGTGGCCAGGAAGCCCATCATCTTTTCCATGCGGGCCACCTCGCCGTTGCTGGCCTTGGTCATGGCCCGGCCGAGGTTCTCCAGCCGGGAGCCGTTGCCGTTCCCGGTCCCGGCCGCGCCTGCCGCCTGCTGCTGCTTGGCCAGGTAGGCGATTTCCTTGTAGCCGGCTTGGAAAATGGAGGCCAGGGGGCTGCCCGGATAGGTCTTGGCGGCGTCCTGAACCTCGGTCAGATTGCGGCTTTTCTTGAAGACCTCGAGGAACTTGCGCGACTGGGCGGTCGCGGTCCGAAGGGCCCGCCGTTTGTAGATGATGATGGTCCAGGAAAAGACCGAGAAGAACAGCAGAATGAGGAGGATGGCCTTGACCACCAGGGTGGCGTCGGAGAGAAGCTTGATAATATTCATGGGCGTCCGGACAATTGTAGCACAGGGGGGCGGGGAATGAAAAAGGGCAGCCAGAGGCCCCCCGCGGGGAAATCCGTTAGTGCTTGATAATCTCGGTTGGAATCTCGACGGTGGAGAACTTATATCCCTCGTATTTGGCGGAGGTCACGGAGCGGGTGAAGATGTTGGCCCCGCCGCCGTCATAGACTTCCTCCGTGACGTGTTGGCTGGGGAAGCGGAGACCGTTTTGTTCAACCCGAAACTCGGTCAGGGATTTGATCTGGGGTTTCATTTTGTACCGATCGGCCACGGCCAGGACCTCTTTCCATCCGCCGAAGGTCGTCGGGTCCCACTCGATCTTCAAGACGGCCCCGTCCTCGATGCGGACCCACGCTTTGCCCGACAGGGCTCGTTCGCCGCCCGTGTCCTTGGGGGCGCAAACGATCACGGCGGTAGGTTGGCCCTTGATTTTCTCGGTTTTCAACAGAGTATAAGTGTGCGTTTCCCCCGCCGTTTGGCCCAGCAGCCGGGAAGGCCCGAAGAAGATGTCGGCGAACGCAAAATGGATGGACTTTATCCGGGTGTCGAATTCCTCAAGATCTTCGCCATCCTTCTTCAGTAGATCCCGCCGCTGCTTCATGCCGGCAGAATTTCGAGTGTATTGGTAGTCGTAGAGATAGGTCGTGTCCAAGAAAGACTCCGCCGGAGGAGGCGTTACCCGGAGCGCTCCCGGCTTGGACGACACGAACGTCGGCATGTTCTGCATGGAGATCCCTTGCGGCTGGCTGCGGGTATTGGTCTTCTCTTTGACTTCCTCCCGACAAGTGAAGTCCAAGGCGGCCGCGTCCAAGCGCCGGCAGTAGCTTTGGGCTTTGGCCAGGACGGCTTCCAAAGTCACGTCGGGACCGGCGGCTTTCCGAGGGCCCGGCGCGGCTTCGGCGGTCAAACCGGCCACGAGAAGAAAGCACACCGCGGTCCTAACGAGCTTCCGTTTGTTCATGGTCACCCCCCATAATCATTATGTTCAAAGCGGGGTCGGATTGTCCAAGATCGGCTTGCCTGCCCGATGGCTCAATACTCCCCGTCTTTTCCGGCTGCCAGATTCGGGCCAAATCGTTCCGTCTTGGGGGAACTTCAGTGTCACGACTGGAGCGTCCTTTTTAGGGGACAATTGGTACATAAAGAAGCCTCTTCCATTCTGTGTGGGATGGTGAAGCGGAGTAGTATCCGGCCAACGGCGAAATAGCGAGGTTTTAGCCTTTTTTTGCCCCTCTTCGAGGGGACCCAACGGGCGCCGAGGGATGTTTGAGCACGCGACCATCTGGCGGAATCGAAACGGAGGGGGAGGTCAAGAAGATTGGGTGATCTGGGACGCGCAGTTCCGCCCTCGCGGGGATTGTCGAAGCGACGTCCCTACGAGGACTGCGAAGCGCTTGAGGCGCCGAGGAGAGCTGTGGGAAAAGGCGAGAAGAGGCCGAAACCGCCCTCGCGACGACGTGCGAAGCGCTAGTCGTTACGAGGACTACCAAAGCGTTGCCGGGCCGCACGCCATGACGCAGGCCGCACAGAATGGAAGAGATTCCGCTATAACGAGTTCTTATCCCAGCAGCCGGTCCAGAATGTCCAGGGCCACTTCCTTGGCCATCTCTCCGCTCTCCTTGGTCGGGCCGACGCAGGACGGGCAGCCGTCCTTGCAGGGGCAGGCCTTGATCGTCCGCAGGCAGTGCTCGAGGAGGGTCGTGTCGAGGTCGTAGAGCGAGGGGCTCAAGCCGATCCCGCCGGGGTAGTTGTCGTAGATGAAGATGTTGGGCTCGAAGTCCGTGTCGGCGTAAACCGGGCCGCGCAGGGGCTGGATCTTGGCCAGCAAATCCTTGGGCGGGATGGACTCGCCGGTCGAGTTATCGCCCAGCGAGACGCCGATGTCGTGGATGTCGCACATCAGGAACAGCGGCGCCACGTGATGCATGATGTAGGCCAGGCCGTAGAGGCCGTTGATCTTTTGCTCGGAGGAGTATTCCAGGGACTGCAGCATGTCGGCCGGGACGGTGACCCAGTAGGCCGTGGTGTGCATCTCGTTCTGGGGCAGGCTCAAGTCGCCCGCGCCGACGTTCTCCATGGTGTGAAACTTGATCTTCTTGAACCCCACGACCTGCGTCGCCACGTGAACCTCGCCGTGGCGGACGTCGAAGCGGTCCAGCCGCTTCTTGTCGAACTGGTCCAGGATCTTGATCTTGGTGTAGTCGATGGCGTCGGTGTAGTAGTCGATGTCGGTCTTCTTGACGTAGGCCTTGCGCTGCTCGTAGTCGAGCTTCTCGACGAAGTACTGCTCGCCCTCGCAGATATAGATGGCCTTCTCGTGCAGGGTGGTCAGGGCGGCGGTGAAGTCGACCTCGGCGATGACTTTGTGGGGACCGGTCGTGTCCACGACTACGAAGTTGTCCGAGCTGATCGAGCGCAGGCTGACCCCGTCGGCCGGGTAGGCGTCCGAGGTCCAGTACCATTTGTCCTTGGAGTGGTGGACGAGCTTCTCCTCCTCCAGGAACTTGAGGATCTCGCCGATCTCGGCCCGGCCGAAGGTCTCGCCGTCCTGGAAGGGCAGCTCGAACGAGGCACACTCGATGTGGCTGATCAGGATGGTCAGGTTGTCGGGGTTGATGAGGGCCTTCTCCGGGATGCCGCCGAAGAAGTAGTCGGGGTTGTTGACGATGAACTGGTCGAGCGGGGCGCTGTTGGCCACCAGCACGGCGGCCGAGGTGCCTGTCTTCCGCCCGGCTCGGCCGGCCCGCTGCCAGGTCGAGGCGATAGTGCCGGGGTAGCCGGCCAGGACGGCCACGTCGAGGGTCCCGATGTCGATGCCCAGCTCCAGGGCGTTGGTCGAGACGACGCCCAGGATCTTGCCCTCGCGCAGGCCCTTCTCGATCTCGCGGCGCTTGATCGGCAGGTAGCCGCCGCGGTAGCCGCGGATCAGGCCCTCGTCACGGATCGTCTTCTCGATGTCCTCCTTGAGGTAGGTCAGTAGGACTTCGGTCAGCAGGCGGCTCTGGGCGAAGACGATGGTCTGCAGGCCGTGGCGCAAAAAGATGGCGGCGATGCGGCGGGTCTCGTTGACGTAGGACCGGCGGATGCCCAGGGCGGCGTTGACGACGGGCGGGGTGTAGAAGAGAAAGTACTTCTCGCCCCGCGGGGCGCCGTTGTTGTCGACCAGAACGACCGGTTCCTCGATCATCTTCTCGGCCATCTCGACCGGGTTGGCGATGGTGGCCGTGCAGAGGATGAACTGCGGCTTGGCCCCGTAGAAGGCGGCCACCCGCTTCAGCCGGCGCAGGACGTTGGCCAGGTGCGAGCCGAAGATGCCGCGGTAGTTGTGCAGCTCGTCGATGACGATGTACTTGAGGTTCTCGAACAGCTTGATCCACTTGGTGTGGTGCGGCAGGATGCCGGAGTGGAGCATGTCCGGGTTGGTCAGGACGATGTGACCGCGAGCCCGGATGGCCTTGCGGGCGTCCTGCGGCGTGTCGCCGTCGTAGGTGAAGACGCGGATTTCGCCGGGCAGGGTCTTGAGCGTCTCGTCCAGCTCGGCCCGCTGGTCGTTGGCCAGGGCCTTGGTCGGGAAGAGATAGAGGGCCCGGGCCGAAGGGTCCTTGACCATGGCGTCGAGGACGGGCAGGTTGTAGCAGAGGGTCTTGCCCGAGGCTGTGGGGGTGACGACGACGGCGTTCTTGCCGGCCGTGACGGCTTCCCAGCAGGAGTGCTGGTGGGTGTAAAGGCGCTCGAAGCCCTTGCCCTTGAAGGTTTTAACCAGGTCGGGATGGACCTCGGCCGGGTATTCCTCGTACTTCCCCTCTTGGGCCGGCAGGTGCTTGACGGCCTTCAGCGAGTCGGTCTTGAGGGCCAGGTCGCGGATGAGCTCGAGGGACTTGAGGAGGCTTTCGGTGCGGGTCATGGGCTTTGCGTCCATGCTAGCCCAGAAGCGGGAGTCGTTCAAGAGGCCGGGAGAGCGTCGAGCGCGGCCAGCAGCTCTTCGAAGATGATCGGCTTGTCCAGGCAGGCGAGCGGGTGGAGAGGCCGGACCCGCGCCAGGAAGGCTTCGTCCTGGGGATAGCCGGACATGAAGATGATCGGGACGCCGCTCCCCTCGGCGCGGATGCGTGCCGCGGCCTCGATCCCGTCCA
>JAPKZJ010000023.1 GCA_026393855.1 Candidatus Aminicenantes bacterium | reverse complement strand
GCGAAGAAGAAGCCGCCGTCAACAGGACAAGGGCGAGGAGGACCGCTGCTCGACGCAGGAAACGCCTCAAAGGCCGAAAATTTCGTTTACAGAATTCAAGCCGATTTCCCCGCTCCTCTCTACGGCCAAGCATAGGAGCCGGCCTGGAGGATGTCAAGAACGCGGGAAAAGGGAACCCCTAGCGTCGACGGTTCTTCTCTTCCTCAAGCGCGAACCCTGCCCCGGCCGCTTAAAATCTTCGTTCGCCCCCGCGGTTCCGCGCGGTCTTAGGCCTTCAGAAAAGCCAACAGGCGGCAAGATCCTTGTAGAACTGCGAACGATCGGCCAGGCAACCGAGGCGGATCTTGTCGAAGGCCGCCTTCGGCAAACCGTCCGGATTGGCCGTTGTTTTCAGCATGAGCGGCGGGACGGCGGCGATCAGCGCGGCCCTGGCCACCCGTTTCGTACCGTAGCGGCCGATGTAGCGGGCCACTTCGCCTCCGCCCGCGGAGAAGCCGACGAGGAAGGCGCCCTTCAGGTCGAGCGCTTCGATGAGCTCCGCAAGATCGTCGGCATACGTGTCCATCTCGTTGCCGGCCCAGGGTTGGCTTGAGCGGCCATGGCCGCGGCGGTCATGGGCCAGGCAACGATAGCCGTTGGCAGCGAGGAATACCATCTGCGCTTCCCAGCTGTCCGCGCTGAGCGGCCAGCCGTGGCTGAACACCACCGGCGCTCCGGCGCCCCAGTCCTTGTAATAGATCTGCGTTCCGTCTTTCGTTGTGAGGAGGCTCATGGTCGGCTTCCTTTTCGTCAGCGGGAGCTTGCCGTTGACGATTCCGTCGTCCGGCCGTCGAAGTGCTCGTCGTCGGCGTCCGCCGCGGCCCGGGTCGGATGGACCACACCGTCCCGATGATTCGGGGGCGAGTAAAGCGTGTAGAGCTTCAACGGGGCCTGGCCGGTATTGATGATGTTGTGATTCGTTCCGGCGGGGACGACGACCGCAAAGCCGGCTCGGATCGGCGTCCGGCCGCCGTCAAGGACCGCCTCGCCGGAGCCCTCCTCCACTCGAAAGAACTGGTCGAGCGTATGGACTTCGGCCCCGATCTCTTCCTTCGGCTTCAGGGCCATGAGAACGAGCTGGCAATGCTCGGCCGTGTATAGCACCCGCCGAAAATCGACATTTTGGACGGCCAGTTCCTCGATGTTTTTGATAAAGCCTTTCATAGGAAACCTCCCTCCCGTCAGACGGGGACTCCGCCCGACAACGAAAACGCCGCGGCCGTCACCGCCGTCGGCGCAAATAATAGCCGCCGCCCCCTCCGAACAAGAGGACCAATACGATAATGACAATGATCAGCGTCGTTGTGCTCATGATGGACTCCCTTCACTGCGTTGAAAATGCCTGCGGGGCCCGGACCCTTCCAGGCCTCGCGGCCGCCGTCACTTCAGGGCTTTTTTGACCGCGCGCTTGACGTCCTTGACCGCGCCCTTGACCTCGCCGCGGAGCTCATCCCGCTGGCCCTCGCGCCGGAGTCTGTCGTTGCCGGTCAAATCCCCCACGGCCTGCTTGATCTTGCCCTTGCTCTTGTCGATGATTTCGCCCATTTTTCACGTCCTTTTATTCGACGATCATACGGTTGTAGATTTTTTTGACGCCGCGGATATCTTCAATGCGCTTAGTGACCAGCTCCTTTTCCGCCGCGCTCCTGGCTAGGCCGGTCACAGTGACGACGCCTTTATCGACGGCGATTTCGGTACCAAAGGCGTTCGTGCCGCGGTGAAAGAGTAAAGCCAGTTTGATCTGCGATTTTATGGATGCGTCGTCGACAAACTCGCCGACCGTTCGCCGTGCTTTCGGGGGGGTAGGGGTCAGGGTCATTTCATTTTTGACATCCTTCACCCCTTCGATATCTTTGACATATTCGGTCGTCAGCTCTTTCTCGGCGATGCTTCGGTACTCGCCCTGCAGAGTCACCCGACCGTCTTTCACCTGCGCCCGGATATCGGCATCGTCCAAATTGCCGTGCAGCATGAGCATGGTCGATATTTTCAAATGGATCCAGGCATCCGAGAACTTTTCCGGAATTCCCCCCTTGACCTCCAGGCGATTGTCCACGCTTTTAACCCCGGGCAGATCAGCGACCGTATCGGCCGCCAACGACAAATGGGATTCCTCTGAAACGGTCCCTCTCAAGACGACGACGCCGTCTTGCGAGTGAATCTGAATATCGTCGCCTTTGAGAAAGACGTTGAAAACATACGAGCTTTTAAAAGCCGATTCGATGCGCCGGTCCGTTTCCTGCGCGCCCAGCGAGCCGGCGATCATCAACACAATGGCGGCGCTCATCGCGAGCGCGATCCGATACTTCATTCTCATTCGAATTCTCCCTTTGGACGCTGCCCGGCGGCGTTTTCGCCCTTACACCACTCTCCGGCCCTGCAGCAAGCGGATGATCAGGACGATCAAAGCGATGACCAGAAGGGCATGGATCAAGCCGGTGCTGACGTGGAACGCGAAAAATCCCAGAGCCCACAGCACAACCAGGATGACGATGATGGTCTCAAGCATGACGGTCTCCTCTCTTTCTTTCGCTTCTCGCCGTCCTTCGCCCTTCCTTCATCGGTGGCAAGGAGGAGAAGCCATCCATACTAACAGCCGTTTTCGTACCAAAGTCCTCCCGCACTCGCCTAATGTCGGAAAATCGATTTTCTCTCTGGAAACGGGAGAGTTTTTAGGCTACCGGCGATTCGAAGCCACCGGCTTGATCGATGGCGTTGTGAGGCCGTCGAAGAAATCGCCCCCCTTGAACAGTACGATTCTTGTTAAATAGGATTTTTCTGATAGCTGGCGGAAGTATGCCTCCGGCCAAATTCTAGAACTCTCGCTCCATCGGGAGTACACTGAGCGGGGGCAGGCCAGAGGCCGCGAATGACGGTCAGACCAGGGCTCCTCAATCGTTTCAAAGTTTAAACATGAGCTTAAAAAACATCTGGATTCTGATCAAAGCCGCGGTCGCATCTTGGGCCGACGACTATTCGCAAAGCATGGGAGCGGCTCTGGCCTACTACACGATGTTCTCGATCGCCCCGTTATTGCTGATTGTGATTTCCATTGCCGGACTGGTCTTCGGCGTCGAAGCCGCGCGCGGCGAAATCGTCGGACAGCTGCAGGGTCTGATGGGGGGACAGGGTGCCGCGGCCGTGCAAGGATTGCTCGAAAGCGTGAACAAGCCGGCCGCAAGCGCCACCATCCCGCTGCTCGGGGGCATCCTGCTGTTGATCGGTGCGACGAAGGTTTTCGGCGAATTGCAGGATGCCCTGAATCGGATATGGCGCGTCCCCAAAAGAAAAAAGAGCGGATTTTGGAGGTTTCTGCGCGCCCGCCTGCTGTCGTTCAGCATGATCTTGGGCATCGGTTTTTTATTGATCGTGTCGCTGGTCATCAGTGCGGCCTTGGCCTCATTGGGGAGGTGGTGGGGACCGCTGTTCTCCAACTGGGAAATTCTTGCGAACGTTCTTAATTTTCTGATCAGCTTCATCATCACGACGACCGTGTTCGCCATGATTTACAAGATCATTCCGCAGGCGAAAGTCGCCTGGACGGACGTGTGGATCGGCGCCGCCGTGACGTCTCTGCTCTTTACGATCGGCAAATTTCTGATCGGGCTCTACCTCGGCCAGAGCACCCTGACTTCCGCCTTCGGCGCCGCCGGTTCGCTGGTGGTGGTGCTGGTGTGGGTGTACTACTCCGCCCAGATATTTCTGATGGGCGCGGAATTTACATGGGCTTATGCGCTGACTTTCGGATCACGTAAAGCGCAGCCGGTGCCCGCCGCTGCGCCGGCCATCCCCGGCCGGACGACGAATCGACTGCCTGATAAACACATGATCGAGGCGAAGCAAGCAGCGGTCGAGGAGGAGCTCGCCAAGAAGGATGAAAGCGCTACGCCGGAAGCAAAGGCCTAGCGTCGGGGGTCGATGCTCACCTTGGTCGGCGCATCCGGCACGCGGGCCAGCGGCCCGGGCGGCCGCACCGGCTCTGCGGCCTGGCCGACGAGATCCAATAGGAAATGCGTCCCGGCCGGAGCGCGCGGCACCGCGCCTTTAACCGACCAGGTCATGGTCAAGGCGTCGAGGTCGACATCGATGTCCATATCTGCGTAGGCGCTGTTTTTATCGAAACCGAAATACTTCCGCCAGGCGTCGAGATCGAGCCGCAGGGTCGTCCCCGAGTCGGGGACCCAGATCAACCCGCGGCCGACCGATTGGGTTTCGTCACGCACACCGCCCCAGTCCCGGGTGTAGAGATTCCCGTCGACGGTGTTGTCGAGGTTGGCGAAATCGATGGCCTTGCCGCAGCGGAAGAAGATATTGGCCAAGACCTTGCTTCGTCGCGCCGTGCCGCCCCGCCCGCTCACGATCCGATCCTCGATGGCCCGGAATTTAAGGCCGGCGTCCTGGGTCCAGCCGATCAGGTTGTGAGCCACGACCGTCTCGTCGCTGCCGTCCACGGTGATGCCCCAGCCGCCGTGGCCCGGCATGTTGTAGGATCCCCCCCCCGCGCCCGCGGTCGCCTTCCAGATGAGGTTGTCGTCGATCATGTTGGGCTCGTGGGAGGCCTCGAGATAGATGCCGCCCCGGAGCGTTTCAAGGGTATCGCCCATCACGTTCCCGGTAATGCGGGTATTGGCGTTTTCGTAATCGAGCCAGATCGCCTCGGCGTGGAGGGTATGCCGGATGACGTTGCGGCGGAGCAGGCAGCTCTTGGCCGCGTGCAGCTTGATCCCGCCCGTCTCCCAGGCCAGCTCCACGTCCCGGTCTCCAATATGCTCGATCAGGTTGGACTCGATGAGCGTGTCCTGCACCGCCATCCCGGCAATCCCGCACACGCCCGCGCCGTCGATGTGATTGCGGCGCACGATCGAACGGCCGACCACCGCGGGCGTTTCCATATCCCAATCCTGGGCGCCGATGTCGAGCGCAACGCCGTTGGCCTGCCGCAGGACGCAATCCTCGATGATCCAGTGATGGCCGCGGCTCAAGGAGACCAGGCCGCGCTGGGGGACCGGAAAGCCGTTGGCCGCGTGCTCGAAAGTCAGCCCTTTCACCCGGATGAATCCGAGCCCGCGCGTCCGGGGAGCGAAGACCTGCTCCTGGATGGCGAGCTCCACTTCGTGGCGAACGGGATCCGCGTCGCCGGGGAGGCGGACATGGATCGTCAGCCCGTCGTGCTCGCACCAGAAGGCGCCGTCTTTGGCGCCCAGATCCCGGAAGAGCTCGACTTGGGCCAGGCGCCGGCCGTCCACGAAGATCATGCCTCGGCGCACCAGATGCCGCCACAACTCTTCCGGCTTGGGCATCAGGTAGACGCGGTCCTGCATGATGCTGGCCATGCCGAAGGGGTTATAGCCTTGGAAATCGAGGTCGTCCAAGCGGAGCTCGTAGATCTTCACTTGAGCGCGGGCGGGCTCGGGAGGGTCGATCTTGTAGCCGGACGAGACGCGCCAGCCGGCCTTGACCAGACGCGAGCCTTTGACCACGACGTTCGCACCGGGAGCCGCCTCATAATCGATCAGATGATCGGCGTCCGTGCCTCCCCGCGCCGGATCGATGCGCTCGCGATAGACCCCCGTCCTGATGACCACGCGCTCGCCCGGCTGCAGAATCTGAGCCGCTTTGTTGATGGTCAGAAACGGCGATTCTTCCGTGCCGGGGTTCGAATCGGCCGCGCGCGGATTCCGATTATCGACGTAATATGTCTTGTCGAATCGGAGCGGCCTCTCCCAGGAGACGAACTCGCGGCCGTCCGGCAGCAGCGTTCCGGTTCCGCCGCCCTGGCCGGAGGACAGGCCTCCGGCCAAACAAGCCAAGCCCAAGACAACGATGATCCAATCCCGCCGGCCGAAAGAGCTTGTGTTTGCCATTTTTCCCTCGCCTCGCCGTCAGGGATCATAGATTGCGATTTCCGAGGCTGTCAAGGCCCGGCCCCGGTGGAAACCGCGCCTTTTTGTAATGTCTGGAAAAATAGAATATCATATATGGCCATTCCGTGGAGCCTGGGCTATTTCCAAATCTAATTTCCAAACGGTCGCCGCCGGGGCGCGAGCGAGGGCCCTGTCGGCGCTCGCAGCGCTCCTGATCATGGGCTGGACAGCCGTTGCGTCCGGCATGCCCGCCTCTCTCTCCGGCGAAACGCTCGGGGAAATCTTCGCCCGCAAGATCGCCCGGACCAAGGCCAGCCCGTTTTATCGCGAAATCCACACGCCCCACCAGAAAACTTTCCGGCCCAAACCTTGGATTCCGGATCGGGACGAATTCCTGATCGATTCCGGCTGGGGCGTCCGCACGGAAGGACGGATCGAACCGCCCGGGCCCTTTGCTGTTGAGGAATTGCGGACGTTCTTCCGGGACGCGGGACGAGTCGTCCTGGCCGAAGGCCCGCGGACCCGGGAGATTTTGTTCCGAGTAGGCGGCGGCCCCGGCAACGGCATCGGATCCGAGCGCTATACGTTGAAACTGGACCCGGCCCGCATTGAAATCCAGAGCCCTTCTTGGCGGGGCGCGCTTTACGGCGTCTACCGCCTCGAAGAAATGCTGATCGAGCGGGGCGCGCCGGCTCTCATACCCGGCGTCTTCTCCGACCGGCCGCTCTACGATATCCGCATGTTCGGCGAAGTCTACGGGACGTTTACGGTCAGCGGCCTGCGGATCGATCGGCCGGTCAGCCGGGACACATTCTCCGCGCTCAGCCGCTTCGGCGCCAATGCCACGTTCACGTTCGTTCAGCTGGGCGACTATCTCGACGGCCGAACTTACCCCGAGCTCCGCAATCCCGACTGGGAAAAGAATATCACCGAGCTCAAGCGCCTGGCCGATCTGGCCCAATCGGCCGGCGTCAGCCTCTATCTGAATGCCTACAATCCCAAGCTTCCCTCCGGACATCCCGTTTTTCGGGCCCATCCGGAGTCCCGCGGGGCCTCCCAGCGCGGCGCCGACATCCGCTGCCTGTGTCCCTCCGACCCCGAGACCCTCCGTTTCATCGCCGAGTCCTGGGCCGAGATTTTCCGGCGCGTGCCTTCGCTCGGCGGCTTGGTGGCGATCATCGGCGGCGAGGGTTTCTACCATTGCTACATGAGCAGCGGCAAGGACGGGCCCGACTGCCCGCGCTGCGCCGCCCGGGCGCCCGAGGACGTGGTGGCCGATCTGACCAACGCGGTCTTCCGGGCCGTCCGCCGGGTCAAGCCGGAGGCCCGTTTTTTCGCCTGGCCCTATTCCGCCTTTGTCTGGTCCCGCGATCCTTTCCAGCTCGGCCTGATCGCCAAGCTCGATCCGGGCATCACCATCGTGCCCGAAATCGACAAGGATTTCCTTTATCGGAAAAACGGCTATGCCAAAAACATCTGGGATTATTCCATCGACTTCCTCGGCCCCAGCGACCGATACAAGGCCATCTCCGAAGCGGCCCGAAAGCGGGGGCTCTTGGTCGGTTGTAAGACGGAAACGGCCGTCTCCCTGGAAATGAACGGCGTTCCCTATCTTCCCTGCCTGCAGCGCTGGGGGGAGCGGGCGGCTATCATCCGAGCCCAGGCGCCGGATTCCATCATCTACGCCTACGACATCACCGGATTCTCCCGCTCGCGGCCCGAGGAACTGGCGGGACGGTTAAGCTGGGCTTCGGCCGCGACACCCGCCGAAGAAATCCGCCGCCTCGCCCGACGGGATTTCGGGCCGGACGCGGCCGATCCGGTCATCGCCGCCTGGCAAGATTTCAGCGAGGCCATGGGACATATCCCCTATCTCACCCACGGCTACTACATGGGTCCGAGCTTCATCGGGCCCGGTCAGCCGCTGATGCTGGAGGAGAAGAACATGCCCCCGGCGCTCTTCGGAAGGTTTTTCTATTTAGCCGAGAACGATCTTTCGGATGGGACGGCGGAAGCCTTATCGGTCCGCCCGATCTACGCGTCCGACATCAAGACGACGCCGGCCGAGCGGACGGACATGGACCGGGCCGCCGCGCTCTGGGACAGGGGGGTCGGGACGATGACCGCCGCGCGGGACAAGGTCGACGAATTCCACCGCCGGGAGTTTGAGCGCGAGTTGGACCTGGCCGCGTACTTGGGGACCGTTTTCCGGGCGGTGGCCCGGGGCAATCACTTTTTCGCCGCGCGGGCGGAGTCCCAAGGGCTTCTTGACCCGGCCCGCCGGACTTCCGAAAGCGAAGCCCGGGCCGCGCGGCTCCTCGAAGAGATGGCATCACTGGTTTGCGAAGATCTGGCCGCCGCTCGTATGGGTCTCGAAATCGCCCGGCGCGATCCGCGTCTCGATCTGTCCATCCGCCTCGACCTCGACGACGAGCCGCTGGACCGGATCATAGCGGCCAAGATCGCCTATGCGGAAGGACCCGTGCGGGCCCAGTTCGCGGCCGCGCGCAAGCGGCTTCCTTGAGCCCGCCTGTGGTCGCCGGCACCCAAGGTGATGGCCTTAGCGCTTTCGCTTCGCAGGCCGCTGATTATCCTCATGCAAGGGACAAACAAAATCGCCATCAACAAGACCATCGATGGGAAGGTCGCCAAACCCGGCTATCACATCATGAACATCGTGGCCGGAGGAGCCACGGCCAGGGTTCTCTTCACGGTCAAATGACCGGCCGGAAAATAAACCGCGCCGGCCGACGATCGGCTTGGGAAGCGTGAGAGCCTCTCCCACTCCCCGGCGTTATCGGGGAGGCTCGGGTTTTTCCCCGACGGCCAAGGCCGCGTCGACATTCTTCAATTCGGCCATGATCGGGATTTGCTGCGGGCAAAGCTTTTCGCACTCGCCGCACTCGATGCAGCTCGAGGCCCGTTCGGCGCTCGGCATGAACCCGTTATAGAGCATCCGGCTGGTCGCGACGTTATGGAAAAGAAGGATGTCATTGTAGAGCTTGAAATTCATCGGGATGTCGACGCCCTGGGGACAAGGCAGGCAGTAGCCGCAGTTGGTGCATCCGATCTTGAATAGCCCGCGGTAGGTCTCGGCCGCCTTGTCGATAACCGCGAATTCCTCGGCCGCTAGGGAACGAGGCGTCACCCGGCCCGCGATCTCGATGTTTTCCCGCAGCTGCGCGGCCGAATTCATGCCGCTGATGACCGTTCCCACCTCCGGTTGATCCCACAGCCAGGTCAGCGCCCATTCGGCAGGCGACCTTTTCTTCGGCGCCGCATTCCATACGGCCTCCACTTCGGCGGGAATGGGGTTCGTCAGGGTCCCGCCCCGCAGAGGCTCCATGATCACGACGCCCAGGCCTTTGGCGGCCGCATATTTCAGGCCTTCCTGCCCGGCCTGGTAACTCCGGTCAAGATAGTTCAGATGGATCAGGCAGATATCCCAGCCGTAGGCATCCACGATCTTTTTAAAGGTCGCCGCATCATCGTGGAAGGAGAAGCCGACGCGGCGGACTCTGCCATCAGCGACGATGCGGTCGAGGAATTTGAACACCCCCAGCTCGATCATCCTCGGCCAGACGTCGCTGTTCAAGGCATGAAGAAGATAGAAGTCGAGATAGGAGGTGCCCAGCCTTTGCAGCTGCTCGTCGAGCAGCTGGTCGAACGATTCCGCCGTCTTGACGAGCCAGACGGGAAGCTTCGTCGTGAGCAGGACTTTTTCCCTCATCCCCCGGACGGCCCGGCCCAGAACAGCCTCGCTCTTCCCGCCATGGTACGAATAGGCGGTGTCGAAATAGTTGACGCCCTGATCGACGGCCGAGCGGATCAGCTCGATCGACCGGTCTTCGTCGACATCCGCGAGCCGTGGATGCTCCGCGCCTGCGCCCGCGCTTTTTAAAGGCAGCCGCATGCAGCCGAAGCCGAGATTGGAAACCTCGCAGCCGGTTCGGCCGAGCATACGGTACAACATCGGTTATTCTCCGGGCGGTCAATCGTATTTCGATCAGGAAGGAGGGAAGAGGGCGGCCGGCCGCTTATTTCTTGATCGTATCCAGCCGCCGCTTGATTTCTTCCTTGTCTCCTCGCCAGCCAGCTCGCTTTATTCGGTCTTGGGTTCTTCGTCCGGCGTGATCGCAGGGGCCGCGTCCGGAGAGACTTCTTTCTGGATAGGCTTGGCGGAGGACTTCGCGGCTTTCTTCTTGAAGATCTTCCGGCCGGGCTTCGGGATGGGCGTGACGAGCTTGTCGGATATGGGAGCTTGAGCCCTCGCGGGTTGCGGCTTCTTCTCCGACTCCGTCTTCACAGCCTCAACGATTTTCCTGGGACGGCCGCGCTTCTTCCCCGTCTTGACGGGAAGCTTCGCTTCTTTATTCCCTTTGGGCCGGCCGGGCTTCCGACCGGGTTTTCGGACCGGCTTCCGGCCGAGTTTTTTACCGGGCTTACGGCCGGGACGGCCTCTCTTGCCGGTTTTAGCCTTCTTGGCCTTCTTAGGCTTCTTCTTGAGCTCGGTCTTGATCTTCTCCAGGCTATCCATGAGCGCAGCCATCAGGAGGCTTTGTTCGGCCCGGGCCTTATCCAACAAGAGAGCCAATCGCTTCTTGCTCTTCTTGACTCTCTTGAGATCGGACTTGATCTCCGATAGGAGGATTCTTCTCGGATCCGAAGCTTTCTCCGCTTCGGACTTTTTTGGCCGGCCGCGACGAGGCTTCGCGGTTTCTTCTTCAACAGTCATAGGCTTTCTGGTTTTCTTTTTCATGATTGCGCTCCTGTATGCGTATTGTAATAGAAATTGATCAATTATAGTTATTTATTTTGCAATATTAATTCATCATTCCATAAATATTCACTTCACAGGTGAGCCATTGAATGGGGACCGGTCATTGACCTGGCCCTGTTTTGATTTTCAAACTGTGGATTGCATATTCCATGTTCTGAACTTGCGCCCCAAGGGCGCCTCGATGCATCGAAAACCGTCGCAAAAGAACGAGATCCATCGATCAATATCAAAGCCCGAATAGCCTGAGAAATAATTAACTATTAACATTTTCGCTTTTTTTCAGGCCGCTGCCTTAGCCTTCGCTTCCTCCACACGGCAGGAGTCGGGTGATTGATACCGTGCCGGGAATACCTCGGCATGAAGAAGCGGCCCGACGCATTGACAGGGCTGCGGGGCCGCGCCTATCATGAGCCCGACTGTTAGGAGCCCCATCATGGAAACCATTCGCATCCTCGTCACCGGGGGGACGTTCGACAAGGAGTATAACGAGCTTTCCGGCAGCCTCTTTTTCCAGGACACGCACGTGCCCGAGATGCTCCGATTGGGACGATCGGGTCTCAAGGTCGAGGTCCGGACCCTGATGATGGTCGACTCGCTCGACATGTCCGACTCCGATCGGACGAGCATCCTGGAGCATTGCCGGAGCTGCCCCCGCGAGCGGATTCTCATCACCCACGGCACCGATCGGATGGAGGTGACCGCCCGCCTTCTGGGGCCGGCGGTCCCAGACAGAACCATCGTCCTCACGGGCGCCATGGTGCCCTATAAATTCGGCTCCTCCGACGGCCTCTTCAACCTAGGCGCGGCTTTGGCCTTCGTCCAGGGGCTGCCGCACGGCGTCTACGTGGCCATGAACGGGAGGGCCCTGCCCTGGGACAAGGTCCGCAAGAACCGCAAGACCGGCGTCTTCGAGGAGATCGAGTAGCCGAAAAATCTTCGCGCCCGGCTTATTCGGCGGGGAAGCCGATGGTCTGCCCGAACAGCGCGCGGCGGCCCGGTTTCAAATCGAGTAACTTTTCAAGCGCGGCCTTGTTACAGTTATGGAACCACGAGGCGAGACCCAAAGAAGCGGCCGCCAGATAGACGTTTTGGGCGATAAGCCCGGTATCGACGAAGTAATAGGACTTCTGGATTTCCCGATCATGAAGCCCCGGCTCCTGGAATCCGGCGCTTTTAAACTTGTCCTTATCGACGACATAGATCAAGCGGACGGGCGCGTTCGCGCCGGCTCGGCCCTGCCCGGGACCGATCGCCAGAGCGCGGTGGTCCCCCATCGAAATCGGGTTCATCCGGTGGGCCTCCGGCTCGTACAGGTAGATTCCCTCCTCGAGAGCGACATAAATACGGATCTCCTGCGAATTGCTGGCCGAGCCCGCCGTCCGGCCCGGGCCGCCGAAAGGGCCTCGTTTCCGGTTTATCCCTTGGGCCGCCCAGAGGAGATCCGATAGAACCTGCACCCGGACTTTCCGATCCTTGTATAGCCGGCAGGTCCGCCTCGCTTTCAAAGCCTCGAACACCGTCCGGCATCGGCTAAAAGCCGGGGCAGGAAGCTCGATAGGCTGCAGATGGCCGATCGTGTTTTTTTTCACGGGAACGCCTCCTTGATCTCTCTTGCGATCGTTTCTATCGACCCGCCTCTCGGGATCCTTGAGCCCCCCTGTTCCGAAAGATATCCCGGCTACCGGGACGGCTTGAGCAGGCGGCTTTCCGATTCCGCGCGGGGTGCGGTCATCACATTCTTCCCCTCGCCATGGAAGATCGTTTCCTCGTCGTCCTCAAGTCCCTTGACGACCGTCGGAATGTACTCTGCAAGACCGATCCCCCTGAACGGAATACGGGCGCGGGCGCGTCCTTCCTTGTTCAAATCAGTATCGACCATGGGGGGAACGATCTCGATGACTCTGACCGGCGTGTCTTTCAGCTGCTGTCTCAGCGCGAGAGAGTAGGTATGGATGGCCGCCTTGGTCGCATTATAGATGGGCGTATGGGCCATGGGCATGAACGCGAGCCCCGAGCCTACGTTGATCACCGCGGCCGACGGTCGTTTCATCAGGTGGCCGATGAGGAGGGCCGTCATTTCCACGACGGCGGTAAAGTTGACGGCGATCTCGTCATCGCCCGAAACCAGCTCGTCAGATCCTTTTTTCAGGTCGATATAGCGCTGGACGCCCGCGTTATTGATCAGAATATCGAGGTCGGGGAACCGGCCGACCACCTCATCGGCGAGACTCCGTCTTTGCCGAGGATCACCGACATCGCAGCGAAACGCCGTGATCTCGGGAAACTTCCGCTTCAGCGCGTCGATCTTCTCGGGGTTGCGGCCGCAGACGATGACCCGGCTCTTCGCCCGGTCAAAGGCTTCGGCCAGGCCGAGTCCTATGCCGCCCGTGCCGCCGGTAATGAGAACGGTCCTGTTTGAAAGCTTCATGGCATCTCCCGGCCATCCAGAATCGAGAACGAAGAACCATCCAGTCCAGGAGTCCAATCCCGGCTCGATCAGCTGAAGGGCCGCCGTCCTCGCAGCCTGCGGTTCTTCGCCCTGGTTACTTGGCGACCACGAGGATGGCAAATGAATCCGGAACCATCTGACCTCGGCCGCCGCGTGTACCGGCCGGCGGCGGGGTCGGAGGAGTAGGCGGAGGCGTGTACTCCGCGGCGATCAGAAGAATCCGGTTCGTTTTGGTATCCAAGGTCAGCGTTTTCGCGCCCCGCTGGGTGGCCACGTTCTGGGCGATGACGAAACTGGTCGGGCTTTTCTCCGTGACGACCGTCAGAGTGCCGTCCCCCTGTGAGCTGAAGGCTTCCATGGTCGCCGGATTGAACACGGCGCCGTCTACACCGGTGCCGATCGGCAGGGCGTCGAGGATTTTGCCGTCGTTGGCATCAAGGACGACCATGGTGGCGGGTTGATGGCAGGCGGCAAAGAGGAGGTGATTCTTCACATCGAAGGCCAGCCCGGCCGGCCCGCCGCCTTTACCGCCGAGATCATAATGGGCGGTGACCGCGAGCGTCTTGGCGTCAACGACCGCGACATTATCCTTGTCTTCGATTGTGACGTAGAGATGGCCTCGGCCGTCTGTGACGGCTTGTTCCGGCGCGCCTCCCAGATCGATCGTGCCGACCACGGAGCCGTCCTTGGCCTCGATCACCGTGGCGTTGGGCGCGCTGTGGCTGAACACGTAAACGCGGGCGTTGAACGGATCAAAGAGGATGCCGTCCGGGTTGCCCTGGATGTCGATGGTCTTGATCGTGGCCAGGGTTTTGGTATCCCACATCACGACGGGTTTGCTGCTGCAAAAGCCGTGATTGGACGCGGGGTCGACCGCAACCCCTCGGGCGCTGGTGGTGGAGATTTCGCCGACCGGCTCGAGCGTGTCGAGGTCGAAGACGGTCACCCGCGGTGTCGTCCCGGTCCGGGGGATGTATAAACGGCGTCCCGCCACATCGGCATAGACATAATCGAAGCCGCCGGCTCCGCCGACTTTGGCCGTCTTGACGACTTTGTAAGGCTGGGGGGCCGATGCCGCTTGGGCCCATCCGATCAAAGCCAGGGCGGCGATTAGGGCGATGCCGACAGAAAATCTTCTCATGGTGTTTCTCCTGGGATGTTTTCCCTTCAAAAGATGTCTCCACCTTACGCTCGTGCGCGGGCACCTGTCAAATCGCAGACTTGTCGACGATGGCGCCCGGGGCCGCTTCCTCCGCTGAAAAAGCGCTTCCGCCCGTTCATGCTCAGTTCATCTTTGCGGGTTTAGCCTGAATTCCATGAACCCTATATCGATCGGAGCGAAAGGAATCGATATCCTACAGCCGTTCCTGTGGGAGAGCATCGCCGTGAGCCCGGCCGGCTCGATATGAAATCCGACGCATTCTTTAAAGTCCGGCAGTTGATTATCTACCTGAGGCCCAAGGACAAGAGTCGCCATGGCCAATGCCTCCGTTGCGGCGCCTGCTGCAAGTTTATGTATACAGGATCAGCTTTGACGCCCATGGTGTCCGGGTGACGCTGTCCGATTCGGCCCTAGACCGAGCCGGACACTTGGCCTATGAAATGGGCCTCTCCGACGATCGGGCGGTGGTCTTTTTCAACCCTGACGAAGCTTTCCGGTTCACTCGAATTCCATTCGATAAGCAAGCCGCCTTATTGAGCCGGATGGTCAAGTCAAACGCTACGGTTCTTCTGGGAGAAGGCCACACCGACGCAGGGATCGGGCTGCGACTTAAAGAAGCCCTCGCGCCGCCCCTGCGAGCCCGGATCCGGATTGTTCCCGCCGCGCTCCCTTTGGATGCCTATGCGGCTCTCATCGATTTGTCCGATGTCTTCGTTTCCGGAGATACCGGCCCGCTCCATGTGGCCGCCGCCCGGAAATATTCCCGAACGAATCGCTTCGTTTTCCGGAACCGGACGGCAATCCTGTCCATTTTCGGCGCCACTCCGGCCCGGATGTCTGGATACGACTCCCTTCAATCGGGCTATCTGCCGGCCCATCAGGACGCGCCGTCCTGGTGCTATTCCTCCGGGAGCCCGTGCCGCAACATCACCTGCTTGGATAAAATGTTGAAGACTTGCCGGACGGTCCGCTGCTTCGAGCAAATGGACGTTGAAATCTTGGCCGGGCGGATCAACGCCTATTTGGGAACTTTGACCGAGCCAAACCCCCACCGGTTCGCCTTAGTGAACGCATGATGAGGATGGTCTTCCTCTTCATTTTGGCCATTGGCCTGGGCTTCCTGACCGCCATCCCCGTCGGGGGCTCACAAATCGAAGTGGCCAAGAGAGCGATTCTCGGCCACCTGCGGTCGGCGGGGATGGTCATTCTCGGTTCCGTTTCTTCCGATGTCATGTACGGAGCGATCTCCCTGTACGGACTGGCCCCGTTCCTACAAGTTCGTTGGGTGATGGCCGCCTTCAATGCTGTCGGGGCGGTTGTCCTGTGGGGCTTGGCTTTCGTGACTCTGAGGCAGAGCCGCAAGCCCCCTCAGTTGGAGCTCGAACACGCTTTGTTGCGCCGCCGGCGTCGGGCTTACTTCACGGGATTTTTATTGGCCGTCACCAATCCTCAAATGATATTGACCTGGCTTTACGGCGTCGTTCTGGCCAAGCACCTCGGACTGGCCAATCCATTGACCGGCGCTTCCAAAGCTGTTTTTATCGCCGGCGGCGCGATCGGATTGGGGGGCTATTTGACCGTCCTGGCCTTAGGAATGCTCCGCTTCAAGCATTTCATACCCATCCGGGCCCTGGGAAAAATATATTATTGGCTCGGCCTCGCTCTCGTTTTGCTCTCCTTTTTCTTTGTGTTCAACGCCATACGATATTTTGCGCATTGACCCGCCCCCCATTTCTATCGATCCCATCGGTAGCTTTTTTAGAAAGCAGAGCCGCATCTATGTGGCGCTTCGCGGGTTTTTACGGATTAATGATAGAGGCGAGACTCCGTCGCGCACCTTGGTGCATTTGTGGCAGAAGAGCTCCGCTTCAACGGTGCAGACGGACCGCTCTTCGTGTCACAATTCTGAAACAGATCCAATTGAATTTCGCTGAAAATACGGTACTGGGGTGGAAAAGGAGACGACTCGAAAACCACGTATACTTCGGATTATGAGCGATTTGGTGGCGGGCCTTCTATAGTTATTTTAGTACCGTTTTTTCCCTTCCCGGCGTGAAATCCCTGCTTTATCAGCTCAAAGGCCTCTGTTCGCAAGAGGATTGATGCCAGCGATATTCGGCCAGCAAACTCACATTTTGGGCGGACCATTTTTTAGGGATGCGGTCCCTTTTTACCGAGTTTCGTTAATATCTCGGCCACATACTTATTTTGAGGGTCCAAATCTAAGGATTTTTTGTAGTTCGCGATAGCGTTCTCTTTATCGGCATCTATCACATAAGCCTCCCCCAGACAGCTATAAGCGTCGCTGGACTGAGGATATCCGACGACGTTTAGCTTAAAGATCTCGATTGCATCTTTGACCTTCTTAACACCCAACAAACGGTAGCCTAGGCCACACAACTCGGATTCGCGAAAATCATAGGCGTCTGGTTCCCGGGTCCTAAGCTCATTGTATTGCCGGACGGCGGTCGCAACGTTCTGTTCTTCGATCGTCTTCATGAGGACGTCGGCAATTGACTTCTGATTGGCAAGCTTTTCCGCATCGGCGAGCATCGTATCGAGTCGCGGTTTCTCAAATAGTTTGCCGCCGAGTACGACAGCGGCGATTCTTTTCGTGTTTTCAATGTTTTCAAGGGGGTTGGCTTCGAGCAGAACCAGGTCGGCGATCTTCCCTTTCTCGACCGTGCCAAGCGATTCGGCCCGGCCAAGGAAGATCGCAGCGTTTAAGGTGGCCGCTTGCAGGGCCTCCATGGGGGTAAACCCTGCTTCGACCATCAGGGTCAGCTCATCGTGCAGACTGAATCCGGGAAAACAGAACGGGTTCCCGGTATCCGTCCCGGCGAGGAACCTTACGCCGGCCCGTCGCATCTCTGCGAGCATTTCCCTTTCTTTCTGGTAACGGCGTTTTCGGACGGCATAGTCCTCAGCCGTTCGAGAGGCTCGCAAAGGATCGTTCCCTGGCTGCCAAGTGGATCTGATGCCGCGGGGCATGTACTTGAGTCTTGGATCATTCCCGAACTCCGCATCGCCCGCGAAGGCCGAAGAGCGATTCACGGTAAGGGTCGGGCACTGCCATGTGCCGTTTTTAGCGAAGCTCGCGAATAGCGCGGCAGCCCTCTCCTTGTCATACGTGGCCAGCAATCTTTCATAGAGATTGCGCAGCACTCTCAGCTTGGCTTTATCCATTCCTGTTCGATTGTTCACACCGGCCATGTTTTCAATATATCCGCGGGTTATTTCGCCTCCGATCGGCGAACAGGCCTCAAGAACGCCGCTTAAGTGCTCTATGCTCTTTTGGCCGGCCTCGGAGGCCTCAAGCGCGCTCACCGAATGGGGAACGTGTCCGGCAAAAATCAGACCTTGTTTCGCTGATTCATCGGCGATGGCGAAATAGGCATCCCTCGGCAGGCCGGCATAGACCTTGACGAAATCGAATCCAGAGCTTTTGATTTTCTGTACCGCTCGGCGCGCGTCCGTCTCATTTGCGACTTTGATCGAGTTGACCCAGGTAGCCCCCGGACCGTCCACAATCGCACTCGCGATGGCTTGGCGTGGCGCGAGCAGCTCGCCTCGCGCGGCCCTTTCTCGCCAATCAAGGTGAATAGGAAAGCCGAACATCTGCCGCACACCCGTGACGCCATTGGCAATGAAGAGCGAGAGGAATCGCTCATCGTACCAGTGGACATGCATATCCCATAGACCGGGGATCAAGTATTTGCCCTCCGCATCTATTACCCGGACTCCTTTGGGAGGGCGGACAGATCCGGCCGAATAGATATCCGTAATGCGGCTGCCAGTCATAAACACCGTCATATCCGGCTGACTCGGGCCGCCTGTAGTATTGATAATTGTCACATGAGTAAAAACAAGTGTCGCTCCCTCGCCGACAGGCTTCCGCCGGGCACAGGATAAAGAAAATAGGGGCAAACAGAGAAGCAACAGAACGATTTTATTTCTCATGTGCGCCGCTATTCTGCCAGGTCATAGTTGAATCATTTCGCTTGTTATTCCCGAAAAACCGCTTGAGAATTCTCAAAATGACGGGTCGGGCATTTCAGAGGGACTTGTCTCTTAAGCGACTTGATTTGAGTATAGTGCCGGGGGAGAGGGAAATCAATCGGCGGTACTCAGGCTTCCTTGACCCAATTTTTTATTTCGCTGTGCCTGAACGCGGAAATCACCAACCGGTGTCACGGATTTTGCTTAAAATCGACGATTTCTGAGTAAAGGTACCTGGACAGAGAACCAAGGAGAACGATCGATTATCAGGAGAAGGCTGCCCAAAACGCTTCCATCTTCTCTTTATTGAACTTATCCTCCCTACCGCGCTGACGAAAGATGATTTGCATATTCCGATGCAGGGCGTGCCCAAAGCGTTTCCGGCCGCTTTTTAAGTCTTACCCACCCTACCCCCAGCGCACAGGGATGTTGTCCCGTCGTTGATGCAGGGCGTGCCCAACGCGCTTCCAACTCTTTTTAGTAAACTTATCCCCCCTACCGCTGAAGAGTGATGATTGGCCTATACCGTTGCCGGGCTTGCCCAAAGCGTTTCCAATTCCTTTTAGATTCTTACCCACCCTACCCTCAGCACACAGGGATGTTGTCCCGTCGTTGATGCAGGGCGTGCCCAAAACGCTTCCGGTTCTTCTTAGATATTACCCACCCTACCCTCCCTAAACAGGGAGGGGTATGTCAGCGTTTTGGGAAAGGAGTGGCGGGGCCGACGAGACTTGAACTCGCGACCTCTGACGTGACAGGCCAGCGTTCTAACCAACTGAACTACGGCCCCGCCCGAGGGGCCATATTATAGACAGACGGGGGGCGCTTTTCAAGCGGTTTCTAAAGGGATTGCGAACGGCAAAGCGGTGCTCGCGTTGCGTTTGCCGGGCCTGGAGCGTATGACCATTCGGGGCTGACCCAGGCCAACGGGAGATGCGCAATGAAAAAGACGGGATGGCTTCTTTGCGCCGCACTGATCGTCGGCCCGGCCCACGGCCGGCAAAGCCCGCCCCCGAAACTCGATGCCCTCCTCGAAGCCGTCACCGGCGCCGCGCATAAGATCATCGAGACGGACCCTCGCGATTCCTTCAAGAATTTCGACAGCCTCATCGTCCTCCACCAAGGCCGCACGGCTTTCGAGAAATACTACAACGGCGTGCAGGGCGGAGCGCCGCATCAGATGCAATCCCAGACCAAGAGCATCACGGCCCTCCTTCTCGGAGTGGCCATCGATCAAGGCTTGATCAAGAGCGAGAACGAGAAAGTGGCGCCCTACTTCCCGGAATCCTTCGCTCCCGGGGACAAGCTCAAGGCGGCTATGACGATCAAGGACCTGTTAACGATGTCGGCGGGGATCGACTGGGAGGAGATGCTTCCCCAGGAGGACCCCAAGAACGACAACGCAAAAATGTTCCGCAGCGACGACTGGCTGGCCTATGTCCTCGCCCGACCCATGGCCGTCCCTCCAGGCACGGTCTTCGAGTACAACAGCGGCTGCCCGATGCTAGTCGCCGCGATCATCGAGAAGGCATCCGGCCAGTCCCTCGAGGCATTCGCCCGCAAGACCCTTTTCGAGCCCCTGGACATCCGCGAATTCACCTGGCTGAAGAATGCCAAGGGATTCTGCCATGCGGGAGGCGGACTGGCCCTGAAGCCGATGGATATGGCCAAGATCGGCGAGCTAGCGCTCAACAAAGGGATGTGGAAGGGCCGCCGGATCGTCTCGGAGGGCTGGATCGAGCGGGCCGTGACGCCGCGCTTCATGACGGAATTCAATGCCAGCGGATACGGCTATTTCTGGTGGACGAAGGACTACGACCTCGGGGAAGGCCGGAAAACGCGCGTCATCTCGTCGCGCGGCGCGGGCGGCCAATTCACCCATATCCTCCCGGACTACGGCCTGGTCTTGGCCTTCACCGAGCGGAATTTCACGACCCCGCAGGTCGGGGGGATGATCGTCGAGGACCTCATCGAGAAGCTGAAAAGCCTCCCGGCGTCAAAGTAACGCGGCCGCGGCGGCGAATTCAAACCGCATCGGCTTTCCTTTCCGCAAGGCGAGGGTAATCGGGGGCGGAAACCACGAGCTTTGTTGCCCTATGCTTTCTAGCATAGGGTCGGCGAGGGAGCGGGGACTCCCTTGGAGGGGGAACCTTTGGGGGGTTCCCCCTCCAACGCCCGGGGCTGCCTCCCCTTCAAGGTAGTCTTTTCCGATGATTTTCCGATTCCCTTGTTCTGGTCAGGGGACGAGAGCGACCGAGCCGGCCGGAGCGAACTCCCTCGCCGGGGGAGTGAGCGTTTTCCGCCCCCGATACCCGAAGCCTCTACATCTTCTCCAGGGCCGCGATCCGTTCCTCGATCGGCGGGTGGGTGCTGAACAGCCGGTTAAGCTTGCCCTTGTGATCGAGCAGGGGGTTGGCGATGTAGAGATGGGCCGTGGCCTTGTTGGCCGCCTCGAGAGGCTCCTTGTCGTCGGCGATCTTGCGCAGGGCCGAGGCCAGGCCGGCCGGATAGCGGGTCAGCTCGGCCGAGCTGGCGTCGGCCAGAAACTCGCGCTTCCGGGAGATGGCCATGCGGATAAGGGACCCGATGATCGGGGCCAGGATCGCCATCAGCAGACCGATGACGATCAGCGCCGCCCCGATCCCGCTCTTGTCGCGGCCGCTCCGCCGGATCTTGCCGCCCCACAGAAAGCTCCGCAGGATCCAATCGCTGAGCAGGGCCATGATGCCGATCATGACGACGACCAGCGTCATCAGCCGCACGTCGAAGTTGCGGATGTGGGACATTTCGTGGGCTACGACGCCCTCGAGCTCGGCCCGGTTCATTTTCTCTAAAAGCCCCGTGGTGACGCAGATGACCGAGTTTTGCGGGTTACGCCCCGTGGCGAACGCGTTGGGCGCCGTGTCGTCGATGACATAGCAGCGGGGAGCGGGGACGCCGGCCGCAATGGCCAGCCCCTCGACGACATTGTAAAGATACGGGAATTCTTCCTTGGTCGCCGGCCGGGCCTTGCTGATGGCCAGGGTGATCTTATCGCTGGCGTAGTAGCTGCCCCAGGCCGAGAGGAGGGCGATCACGACGGCTACGATGACCCCGGCCACCCCCAGGTTGGTCAGGTAGTCGAAGGCCACCCCCAAGGCCACGATGGCCAGGATGAAGCAGAAGACCAGGACCGCGGACTTCCGCTTGTTCGCGGCGATTTGCTCGTACATGCCGCGCTCGGTGAGGCTCAGAACTGGACCTTGACCGGCTCCTTGGCCGCGGCCTCGGTGATCTCGAAGTACTCCCGCTCCTTGAACCCGAACATGTTGGCGATGACGTTGGAGGGGAAGACCTGTTGTTTCTGGTTGAACTTCATGACCGTGTCGTTGTAGAACTGCCGGGCATAGGCGATCTTGCCCTCGGTCCCGGCGAGCTCCTCCTGCAGCATCAGGAAGTTCTGGTTGGCTTTGAGGTCGGGGTAGGCCTCGGCCACCGCGAACAGCGTTTTGAGGGCCCCGGCCAGCTGCGTCTCCGCGACGCCCTGGTCCTTGACGGTGCCTGCGCCCATGGCCTTGGACCGGGCCTCGGTGACGTTCTGGAAGACGCCCGACTCGTGCTTGGCGTAGCCCTTGACCGTCTCGACCAGGTTGGGGATCAGGTCGTAGCGGCGCTTGAGCTGGACGTCGACCTGGGACCAGGCGTTCTGGCAGCGGTTGCGCAGCGCCACCAGGCCGTTGTAGATGCCGACGACCAGCAGGAACAGGACGCCGATGATGAGCAGGAAGAGAATCAAGGGGGCCATGGTTTTCTCCTTGGCGTGTGATATCCCTTCCAGAATAGCGGCCCCGGGCGGAAAAAGCAAGGCCGGACGGGTCGCTTTCTAAGCCCGTGTTTTCATTGACTTCGGCCTCCGGCCAAGGCTATAATGCGCTGCCTAAACCGCGAAAGAGCCGGACTCTTTCGCCTATTTCAAAGGAGGTTCACCGAATGTCGGCTCTAAAAGAAAAATTCCAAGCCAAGATCGGCCCCATGCGCGAGAGGTATCAGAAGATCCTCAAAGAACATGGCGAAATGAAGATCGGCGATTCGACGATCGCCCAGACCTACGGCGGCATGCGCTCCATCAAGTGCATGCTCTGGGAGACCTCGGCCCTCGACCCCAACGAAGGCATCCGCTTCCGCGGCTTCACCATCCCCGAGCTGCAGGCCAAGCTGCCCAAGATCCCCGGCACCGGCGAGCCCCTGCCCGAGGGCCTGTTCTACCTCCTTTTGCTCGGCGAAATCCCGACCCTCGAGGACGCCATGGCCGTCGGCGAGGACTGGAAGAAGCGGGCCCAGCTCCCCGAGTACCTGCTCAAGGTCCTCGATTCCCTGCCGCACGACCTGCACCCGATGACCCAGTTCTCGCTGGCCATCCTGGCCCTGCAGAAAGACTCCAAGTTCGCCCATCAATACCGCGAAGGCATGAACAAGATGAGCTACTGGGATCCCATGTACGAAGATGTCATGGACATCATCGCCAAGCTCCCGGAGATCGCGGCCCGCATCTACATGCGCTGCTACAAGGGCGCCAAGTACATCGCCCCCGACCCGAAACTGGATTGGGCGGCCAACCTGGCCCACCAGATCGGCAACGACAAGCCCGAGTTCTATGACCTGATGCGGATGTACCTGGACATCCACAGCGACCACGAAGGCGGCAACGTCTCGGCCCACACCTGCCACCTGGTCGGCTCGGCCCTGTCCGACGCCTACTACTCGCTGTCGGCGGCCATGGACGGCTTGGCCGGCCCGCTACACGGCCTGGCCAACCAGGAAGTGCTGCGCTGGATCATGGACACGATGAAAGACCTCGGCGGCGTGCCGACCAAGGACCAGCTCGTCAAGTATCTCTGGGATACGCTGAACGGCGGCAAGGTCATCCCGGGCTACGGCCACGCCGTGCTCCGCAAGACCGACCCCCGCTACGTCGCCCAGCGCGAGTTCGCCCTCAAGCACCTGCCCGACTACGACATGTTCAAGGTCGTCAGCGACATCTACGAAGTCGCCCCGGACATCCTGCTCAAGCACGGCAAGGCCAAGAACCCGTGGCCGAACGTCGACGCCCACTCCGGCGTCCTGCTGTACTACTACGGGGTCACCGAGTACGACTTCTACACGGTCTTCTTCGGCGTCAGCCGCGCCCTCGGCATCCTGGCCCAGCTCGTGTGGAGCCGCGCCACCGGCCTGCCGCTCGAGCGGCCCAAGTCCGTCACGACCGAGTGGATCGAGGCCCAGATCAAGGCTGCCGCGAAGGCCTAAGTCAGAAAGACTCTCAAAAAGGGCGGTTCCGAAAGGAGCCGTCCTTTTTTTTCGCTCCGAATGCACCGGATCGGCGCGGAGAGTTTAAAAGAGAAATCAGGCACGGCGCTTGACAAGTAATGAACATATGTCCATAATAAGTCCGAAAGCTTGCCATGCCCAGACCCTTCTGCCCCCGCCATATCGCCGGCCATCCGGCCGCCCCGGTCTTTAAGCCGGCCGGCATCCCCCTCCAAGACCTGGACGAGATCGTCATGACCCTCGATGAGTTCGAAGCCCTGAGGTTGGCGGACTTCGAGGGTCTGTACCAGGAACAGGCAGCCGAACGGATGGCTGTCTCGCGGCCGACCTTCAGCCGGATCATCGACTCGGCCCACCGGAAAACGATCGATGCCCTGCTTCACGGCAAGTCTCTTCGGATTGAGGGCGGCACGGTCGAGGTCGGCCGAAAGCGCTGCTGCCGTCTTCATGACCAAGCGGATTTTGATCCGGCCCCCGATCCCAAAGCCGAGATACCGGAGAAGCGGCCGGGCGCAGGGCCTTGCCGAAGACGCCGTTTTGGCTGCACCCAAAAAACGCCTAAGGAGAACTCATAATGATCATCGCCATTCCGATCGAAGAAGACAAAGGGCTGGATAGCCTCGTCTGCGCCCATTTCGGATCAGCCCCCGGATTTTTAATCGTCGACGCCGAGAGCGGCCTCAGCCGGGCGGTCGGCAACCAGAACCACCAGCACGTCCACGGCGCCTGCACGCCGCTGGCTTCTCTGCAGGGCGAACGGCTCGACGGGATCGTCGTCGGGGGGATCGGCGGCGGAGCCTTGGCCAAGCTGAACGCGGCCGGCCTGGACGTCTTTCTCGCCGCGGCCCCGACCGTCCGGGAGACCATCGAGGCCCTGAAGGCGGGGACGCTGCAGAAGGTGGAACCCGGCATGGCCTGCGGCCATCACGGCCACGATCATGGCGCCGGGCCGGCCCAGGGCTGCGGCCACGGCCGGACTTAAATCGGTATTCAACGCGGCGCCGTCAGGACTTCGGTCCGACTTCCCGCTCGATGGCCGCCTGGACCAGCTGGTTCAGGGAGATCCCCAGGCGAGCCGATCGAAGGGCGGCACGGCGATGCAGGTTGGGAGCGATGCGGACTTTGAAGCTTCCTTTATAGGAGCGCTGGGGCTCCTTGCCGGCCTTGCGGCAGATCTCAAGATAGTCCTCCGCGGCCTGAGCGAACGCCTGCTTGAGCTCTTGCACGGACCGCCCTTCGAAAGAGACGAGGTCAGTTGCTTATAAGGCCGATCCCGCCTTGGCGATTCCCTGCCGGCGGGATTTTGGCCGGGGAATTCGATCCCTATAAACAGACGATCAAACCAGGCTGATCTCTCACCACCTGATGACCCCGCCCCCTCTGCGGCCTCGGCCCCGCGTTGACGGCGGCGGCCCGGCGGCGATAGACTTCGACCGCGCCCGCGCGCGACAAGGAGGCCCCATGAGACGTCACCGCCGCTCGATCGCGCTTCCCGCCTTCGTCCTCCTGGCCCTGGGCCTATTCGCCGCCCAGGACGCTCCCGACCTGGGCATGATGAACCGAATCCGGTTCGAAGGCCTGCAGCACAGCCGGGTGGCCAAGCTGGCCGCCTATCTCTCCGACGTCATCGGCCCCCGACCCACCGGATCGCCCGAAATCGGCCGGGCCAACGCCTGGGCGGCCGACCGGATGCGCGAATGGGGCCTGACGAATGTCGCCCTCGAGCCCTACGAGAATTTCGGCGTCGGCTGGGCCCCACGCTATGTCTCGGCCCACCTCCTCGAACCCCATTACGCGCCGCTCATCGCCATCTCGGTCGAGTGGGGGTCGAGCACGAAGGGCAAGATCATTGGAGCCCCTCTCTACGTCGACATCAAGTCCAAGGCCGACTTCGCCAAATACAAGGGCCGGCTCGCGGGGCGGATCGTGCTTTACCAGCCGCGGATTCCCGTCCCGACACAGTTCACCCCCGACGCCCGGCGCTACGATGCGGCTGGCCTAGCGGCCCTGGCGGAGACGCCCATCCGGGCCGCGGTACCGCCCGATCCGGACTATGTCCGCGGCTTTCTGGACGAGCTCGAGGACTTTTTCCGGGCCGAAGGCGTGGGCGTGCTGGTCTCCTCGAGCGGGGCCTCTCTGCGCGAGTACGGTACGGTCCTGGCCCGCGGCGTCCGCCAGGCCCGCGACCCGAAGCGTCCACGTCCCCTGCCCGAGATCATCCTGGCGGCCGAGCACTATAACCGCATTCACAGGATCATCGAGGAGTTCAAGGAGCCGGCCAAGATGGAGGTCGAGGTCCGGACGGAGTTCTACGACAAGGACCTCCTGGGCTACAACGTGGTCGGCGAGATTCCCGGCACGGACAAGGCCGACCAGGTCGTCATGCTCGGCGGCCACATCGACTCCTGGAGCGCGGGCACCGGCGCGGCCGACGACGCGGCCGGCTGCGCCGTCTCGCTCGAAGCCGTCCGCATCCTTAAGGCGCTCGGGGTCAAGCCCCGCCGGACGATCCGGGTCGTCCTCTGGAGCGCCGAGGAGAAGGGTTGGGTCGGTTCCAAGGCCTACGTCGAAAAGCACTTCGCCGATCCCGCCACGATGACCCTCAAGCCGGAGCATGCCAAGATCGCCGGTTACTTCAACTTCGACAACGGCAGCGGCCGCATCCGGGGCATCTACGCCCAGAACAACGCCGCCGTGAAGCCCATCTTCGAGGAGTGGCTGAAGCCGTTCCACGACCTGGGCGCGACCGACGTCGTCGTCCGCGAGACCGGCGGGTCGGATCACGGCGCCCTGGATTATGTGGGGCTGCCGGCTTTTCAGTTCATCCAGGACCCGCTCGACTACGGGACTCGCATCCACCACACCAACATGGACGTCTACGACCACCTGATCATCGAGGACCTGATGCAGGCCTCGGTGGTCATGGCCGCGTTCGTATACAACGCGGCCATGCGCGAGGAGCCGCTGCCGCGCAAGCCCCTTCCGGACCTGATGCATTACCCGGTAAGACGATAGGGGTCAGGCCTCAACATTCAACATTTCGGCATGCCGAGCTCGACTCGGCCCCTTGAGAATACGGCTCCGTCCCTGAAAACCTAAAATTTAGGAGAAATGTTGAATGTTGAGACCTGACCCCTAGCCTACATCTTGGACAGGCGGAAAAGCTTGAGCAGGGTCATGACGTCGTCCGCCTTGAAGCTCACGGTGTGCTCGTCCTTGCGGACCGCGCCGGGAATCCAAGACGCCTTCTGGGCCCCCGCCTCGTCGGCAAAGGCGACGTCGAGGGTGTAGGGTGGGGCCGGCTTGAACGGCTTGGCTTCCTTCAGCCGGCGCAGGGCAGCGGCCGTCTTTTCCCAGATCAAGGCCTGGGCGGCTTGGGGCGAGATGCCCAGCTCGGCCGTACCGATGCCCTCTTTCACAATGGCGGTCTCGATGTCCCCGAACAGCTCGCGGGCCTGCCCGGCGATGGCCTTGTCGCCCGTAACCAGGATCACGGGGACGTCGAACATCCCGGCGATGAGGCCGTTGATCCCCGCCTCCGGCATCTTACGGCCGTTGATGACGACGTCGAGAAGCTTGGTCGTCATGGTGTGCTTCAGGACCGCATCCGGTGTCGAGGCCCGGGCGTGGTAGCCGATGAATATCGCGGCGTCAAAAGACTTGTCGATCCCTTCCATCATGCTCAACGGGCCGTAGCTCCAGTCGCGCAGAAGCTTGACGCCGGGGTCCAGGAGATCGGGCAGGATGTTGCGGCCGGTGTCGTGGGCGTCCCGGACGACGATCTCGGTCGCGCCCGCGGCGCGGGCGGCGCCGATCGCGGCGTTGACCTCCTGGGTCATGAGCCGCCGGAACAAGCCGTAATCCAATCCGCCCACGGTCACGTCGTCCCAATTGACGACGCCGTCGATCCCTTCCATGTCGACGGAAATAAATATCTTGAGCCCCTTGGCGGGCGTTTGGGCGGCGGAGGCGATGAGTGAGACGGCACGCCATAGTATGATCGCGCAGATTGCTGCGCCAATGGTTCGCCATGACGTTGATCGCTTCGTCATCCCGAGGCCGGTTGAAAACCGGACGTGGGGATCTTTTTCGATGGTGGATTGGTTCATGGTTTTCCCTCCTCGAACGGGACCATCTTATACGGGGCCATACCTGGTTTCAAGGCTTCAACCCGAGCCATCGACGACGGGGCGGCTAGTTTGATCATCTGTCATCCCGAGGACCTGCGAAGCAGGCCGCGGGAATCTCGGTTTTTTGATATGGAGGAGGTTGCCCTCGCAACGACGATAAAAACGCCTTCAGCGCGCCTCGGGACGGCAAGTCCGGAACCATCCTTTACAGACTCCCTCCCCCTAAGCTAAGATGCTCGGGGGGAACAGACGGGAATCGATCTCGGAGGCAACGATGAAGCTGAGGCTCGGAATCGTCGGCTGCGGCACGGTCGGCCAGGGCTTTCTGGAAGCCCTCGACCGCAAAGCCGCCGACCTGCAAACCCGCTACGGCTTCGAGGCCAAGGTCACGGCCGTCGCCGATCCTCTCCGCGGCAACCTCATCGCCCCGCAGGGCCTGGACATCCGCAAGACCCTCAAGGTCCTGGCCGCAGGCGGCAAGATGCACGCCGTCGACCCCCGGGCGGCCAAGTTCGACGGGGTGCCCACGGCCGACATCATCGAGGCGGCAGGAGCCGACCTGATCGCCGAGCTGACCCCGACCGACATCAAGACCGGCGAACCGGCCGCGTCCCACATCCGCCGCGCCCTGATGACCGGCAAGCACGTCGTCACGACCAACAAGGGCCCGGTGGCTCTCCACTACCGCGAATTAAGCGATCTGGCCCGCAAGCGGAAACTGCACTTCCGGTTCGAGGGCACGGTCATGAGCGGGACCCCCATCTTCAGCCTGGCCGAGCGGGGCTTCGCCGGGGCCTCGATCAAGGAGATCCGGGGCATCCTGAACGGCACCACGAACTTCATCCTGAGCAAGATGGAGGCCGAGGGCCTGGACTTTGCCGAGGCCCTGGCCCAAGCCCAAAAGCTGGGTTTCGCCGAGGCCGACCCCTCGGCCGACGTGGAGGGCCGCGACGCCCTGGCCAAGATCGTCATCCTGGCCAACGTCCTCCTCGACGCCGGGCTCAAGCCGGCCTCCCTCAACCCGTCCGGCATCACCGGCATCAACCGGGCCATGATCGTGGCCGCCCGCGAGGAAGGCTATCGCTATAAGCTTATCGCCTATGTTCGGCGCGACAGCGCCCGCATCACGGCCGGGGTGGGGCCGCGCAAGATCCCCCTCACCGATCCGCTGGCCGGGGTCATGGGCGCCCGCAACGCCCTGACTTTCGACCTCGACCTGCTCGGCCCGGTGACCATCGAAGGGCCCGGCGCAGGGCGCCTGGAAACCGGGCACGCCGTCCTCCAGGACGTGCTTGCCATTCATCACGATTTGAAATAAACTGAGTCCTCGAATCGGCCCTATTAGCCGTGTCATGCGATTGAAAACGCAGCCAAAACCTTATCGCAGCGTCTTTCCCGACGGACTTTTCTAGGTTCTCCCCATGCGAGCTCCGCACCGATCGATACTATCCGTCTCTTTGCCCCAGGGAGGCACCACCCATGACCGAAACTAAGACCTACGGACCCGGCGTCCGGAAGTACATCGACGAAGCCAAGCGGCTTCAGGCCGAGCGCGAAGCGCATCTCGGCCTGGTCCGCTCCTGGAAGTTCGACACCATCGCCGTACACGGCTTGTACTCGCTCGAGGAGTCCTACCGCAACAATCAAGGCGCTTTGATCGAGCCGCTCTATCTCTCCTCCTCCCAATCCTACCGGGACTCCGACGAGCTCGAAGCGGCCCTGGCCTACCTCATCCCGACCTGGTGCTACACCCGGATCGCCAACCCGACGACCTACTACCTGGAATGGGCCTTGGGCCTGCTCGAGGGCTATAAGACCGGCTTTGAGACCTCGTGCTGCGTGACGGGCTCCGGCATGGCGGCCATCGCCATGGCCATCGATCCGTTCCTGGCCAAGCAGAAGGAGGGCGAAAAGATCAACTTCGTCTCCTGCATCCAGGTCTACGGCGGGACCTTCCAGCTCTTCAACATCCGCCGGGCCCAGGAGCGGGGCATCGAGGTCCGCTGGGTCATGCATCCCGAGGATGTCCAGGAATGGAAGTCCAAGATCGACGCCAACACCCGGTTCGTCTATATGGAAGGGCCGAGCAATCCGCAGCAGGGCTTCTGCGACATCCGGGCCGTGGCCGACGCGGCCCACGCTTGCGACGTTCCCTTCATTTTCGACGCCACTTGCGCCACCCCCGCCCTGATGCGCCCGCTGGCCCACGGCGCGGACATTGTCGTCCATTCCCTGACCAAGTCGATCACCGCCGGCGGCACGGCCATCGGCGGGGCGCTCATCAGCCGCAAGCCGATCACGACCAACATCGTCAACGACCATCCCCTGTTCAAGGCCAGCTTCGCCGAATACGTCAAGTTCCTGCCCTACCGTGACAACGGGCCGGCGGCGGCGCCTTTCAACGCCATGATGGCCCTCAACGACCTGCGGACCCTGCGCTCGCGCATGGACCTGGTCAGCCGCAACTGCCAGACCGTGGCCGAGTGGCTGAGCGGGCAGCCGCGGGTTTACCAGGTCGATTTCCTGGGCCTGCCCTCGCATCGCCTGCACGGACTGGCTTCGCGCTACATGTCCCTCGTCGACTCCGAAGACGCGAACGGCCGCGGGCTGCCCCGCTTCGGCCACCTGATGAGCTTCCGGGTGGACGGCCCGCCGGAGAACGCCCGCAAGGTTTTCGACGGCTTCAAAATGATCTACCGGGCCACCGACTTGGGACGGATCAAGAGCGTCGCCACCATCCCGGCCATCTCCACCCACCAGCAACAGGGCGAAGAGGCGCGGCGGATGGCCGACGTTCCGCCCCAGCTCATCCGACTCTGCGTCGGCGGCGAAGACCCGGCCGACGTCATCGCCGATCTGGAGCAGGCTTTGGCCCGGCTCTGAGGGACAGCGCGTCCGATTTGACCCAAGGCCTCCAATCGTCTAGAATTTTCCCGATGGAAAAAATCCGCATCTTAGGCGCACCGGACGTCCCGCTCAGGGGACGGGTCCGCATCAGCGGCTCCAAGAACGCCGTCCTGCCGGCCATCGCCGCCTCGCTCCTGACCGAGCACCGGGTCGTCCTGACCAACATCCCGCTCGTGCGCGACGTCTATTCCATGCTGACGCTCATCCGCGAGCTGGGGTCCGAGGCCAGCCTGGACCGCAACACCCTGGGCATTCAAGTGCCCAAGCTTTTATCGGAAGAGGCTTCCTACAGCCTGGTCCGCCTGATGCGGGCTTCGATCCTTGTCCTCGGCCCCCTGGTGGCCCGCTTCGGCAAGGCCATCGTGGCCCTGCCCGGCGGCTGCGCCATCGGCTCGCGCCCGATCGACCTTCACATCGCCGGCCTGCAAAAGCTGGGTGCCCGCATCTCTCTCGAGCACGGCTACATCACCGCCGAGGCCGATCGCCTGCAGGGCGCCGAGGTCCACTTCGAGAAGACCACCGTCGGCGGGACCGAAAATCTGCTCATGGCGGCCACCCTGGCCCGCGGCGAGACGATCCTGCGCAACTGCGCCCGCGAGCCCGAGATCCGCTGCCTCTGCGAGCTGCTGGTCAAGATGGGGGCCAAGATCGACGGCATCGGCGAGGAAACGATCCGCATCACCGGCGTCGAGGCCCTGGGCGGCGCCGAGCACGCCATCATCCCCGATCGGATCGAAGCCGGAACCTACATGGTGGCGTCGGCCCTGACCCACGGGGATATCCTCATGGACGGAGTCGAGCCGGACCACATGGCGACGGTCATCGACAAGCTGCGCTATTCCGGCACGACCATCGATGACGTCGGCCCGGGCAGCGTCCACGTCGTCGGCAGCGAGGTCATCCGGCCTCAAGATATCACCACCTCGCCCTTTCCGGGCTTCCCGACCGACATGCAGGCCCAGTTCATGGTCCTGATGACCCAAGCCGCCGGGACGTCCATCATCACCGAGACGATCTTCGACCGCCGCTTTCTGCACGTCAACGAGCTGCTGCGGCTGGGTGCCAATATCGAAGTCACGGGCGACAAGGCCATCGTCCGCGGCGGGGCACCGCTGTCGGGCGCCGAAGTCACCGCCACCGACCTGCGGGCCTCGGCCTCGCTCATCCTGGCCGGGCTGATCGCCCACGGCACAACCACCGTCAACGAAGTCGAGCACATCGACCGCGGCTACGAGTCCATCGAGGAAAAGCTCCGCGGACTCGGCGCCCGCATCGAACGGATTAAATCTTAGCCCGCCCGGACGCGCGGAGGAAGGCCATGAACGACTGCCTGTTCTGCAAGATCGCCGCCAAAGCCATCCCGGCCAAGATCGTCTACGAGGACGAGCGCATCCTGGCCTTCGACGACATTCGGCCGCAAGCGCCCGTGCACACCCTGATCATCCCCAAGGAGCACTTCGCCTCCCTCAACGACGTCCCGGCGGAGAAGGCCGACTTGCTGGCCGCCATTTTGATCAAGGCCCGGGAGATCGCCGCCGCCAAGGGCGTCGGGGCGACCGGCTACCGGCTGGTCCTCAACACGGCTCGCGACTCGGGCCAGGAAGTCTTCCACATCCATTTCCATGTCCTGGGCGGCCGGCCGATGCATTGGCCTCCGGGGTGACGGCCCCGCCGACATGGCCTTCATCGTCGACGGCAACAATTTCCTGGGCTACGCCTACCCCGGCCAGATGCGCGACCCCGAAAACCGGATGGCCTTGGCCCGTCGGCTTCTGGCCTTCGCCCATTTCACCCGCAGCCGCATCTTCCTCGTCTTCGACGGCCGGGCCTCGGACGACCTGGCCGGACTGACCCGGGGGGACGACAAGCTGCGCGTCTACTTGCCGCCCGAGGGCGAGACGGCCGATGCCGTCATCGTGGAGCTCATCGATCGGCAGAAGGATCGCCGCTGCCTGACCCTGGTCAGCAACGACCGCGAGCTGCGGGCCTATGCCCGCGAGGCGGGGGCCCAATCGCTCGTCTGCCGGGATTTCGACGCCCGGCTGAAGTCGGCCCTGCGCGAGCGAAAGGCGGGCCGGGAAATGCTCAAGCCCGAGGAGCGGCCGTCGTCCTTCGAAGTCGGGTTCTGGATGGATTTAATGGAGAAAAAACGTCGCTGAAGATCGCCGTCGCTTTTAAGCGGACGCCGGCAAGTAAACAACCTCTTCCTCGAGGCCGATCCCGAACTTTTCGAGGACCCGCCGCTTCATCTCTGCGGCCAGGGCCAACACATCGCGCGCCGCGGCGCCGGCGTCGTTGATGATGAAATTGCAGTGGCCCGGGAAGACCGAGGCTCCCCCGATGCGGAGCCCCCGCACTCCGGCTTGCTCCAACAAAAATCCCGCGGCCTGCTTAGTCCCGTCGGCGAGGATCGGGTTTTTAAAGTAGCTTCCGGGATAGGCCGTGTGGCGGGGCGGATGGCGGCGCGTCCGCAAAGCCAGGTTTTCTTCCATGGCCGCCCGGATCCGGTCGGAGGGGGCGGAGGTCAGCCGGAGAGTCGCGCCGAGCAGGATGTCGGAGCTCCGCTTGAGCCGCGAATGCCGATAGCCGAACTCTAGGGTCTCCGGCCCGACCCGGGTTTCGCGGTCGTCGGGATGCATGATCCGGGCTTCGATCAGGACGTCGCATATGGCTCGTCCGAACGCCCCGGCGTTGCCGTAGACGGCGCCGCCGATCGTCCCGGGAATCCCGGCCAGGAATTCCAGTCCGCCCCAACCCAGCGATGCCGCCGTCTCGGTCAGCTCGTCGATCGGCGCGCTGGAGGCGGCCTCGATCGTCTCCAGGGCGGCCGAGAAAGCGATGCCGCGGGCCGAGTTCTTAATGATCAAGCCGCGGTAGCCCTCATCGTCGAATAAAAGGTTGAAGCCGCCGCCGATGACCCGGTGGCGAAGGCCCGCGGCCCGGGCCATCGTCACCGCCATCCTTAGCTCGGCCGATGCGGCCGTGGCGACAAACAGGTCGGCCGGACCGCCGATCCGGAAATTGGAGTGCTCGCGCAGGGGGACGTCCCGGCCAGGGGCCCGGCCCGTCTCCCGCTTATAAGCCCTGGCGAATTCATCGGCTTGGTCGCTCATCAAGATTATTTTAATCAAATCCCGGCCAGATTGACACTGAAAGACAACTGAGCCAGTGTTGATACCGGTCGATTCTCACGTATCGTTCTGAAAGATCAGAAATGTTTTCCGAGTGATTCGATGGAAGACAAACGGCAAAAGCTCCTTGGAGGGGTGGACTCCCTTGGAGGGGGAACCAAGAACGGGTTCCCCCTCCAACGTCCGTGCCGCACGTCCTGCCACCCCCTCATGGAAGCCTTTTCCCATGATTGCGATTTTATCGTTTCCGAAATAGTCTTCGATCGGGGTGAGGGGTTTGGGGGGCCAAAGCCACGGACTTTGCAGCCCTATGCGCCAGCATAGGGTCGGCGAAGAAGCGGGGACTCCCTTGGAGGGGGAACCATTGATGGGTTCCCCCTCCAACGCCAAGGGCTGCCTCCCCCCCATGGTAGCCTCCTCCAATGACCCTCCGATTCCCAAGTTATCGTGAGAGTTCAGGGGGAGCGACTGAGCCGGCCGGAGTGAGCTCCCTCGCTGGGGGAGCGAACGTCTTTGGCCCCCCAACCCCGAGCTTCCTGGCATGGAAGTTGCATTTGAAAGCTATGGAAATCGAGCCTCCCTCGCGACGACAGGCGAAGCGCCGGTCGTTACGAGGGCGACCAAAGCGTCGTCGGGAGGAACTCTGGGCGCCTGTAAAGGTCCTTTGTTTGACATTTTACAGCGCCTGGGCTATATTCCCCCGCAAATTATCGAAGTGAGGTTCAGGATGAAGAAAGCCCTGTTGACAGCCGTTATCCTGTCCGTTGTCCTTAGCGGATTCGCTTTCGCCCAGAACGAAGCCGACCAAGCCTATGCCAAGGCTATGACTGCCAACACGCCCCAGGAGAAGGCCACCCTCCTTAAGGCTTACATCGCCAGCTTCGCCGGCAAGGGCGGCCAGTACGACAACTTCGCCTACGCTTTCTGCTTCGAGGCCATGGTTGCATCCGGCAACATCGGCGCCGAGGCCCTGGGCTACGGCGAAAAGGCCCTGACCATGCCGGGCCTGGACGACGACCTCAGGGGCAAGACCATGATGACCCTGGCCTCGATCTACGTCAAATCCGCGGCGACCGCGGAGAAAGCCAAAGCCTACGCCGGCCAGCTCATCCAGCACGCCGCCGCGGCCAAGGCCAAGGAAGGCGCCAATGTCGCCCTCTGGAACCAAATGACCGGCGCCGGCCATTACATCACGGGCCAAGCCGCGCTGGCCGTCAAGGACTACAAGACGGCCGTGGACTCTTACTTCCAGGCCTACAACATCCTCAAGAACGCCAAGATCCTGGATGAGATCAAGAAGGCCGGCAAGGCTCTTTACGATGCCAAGAACTACGCCGAGGCCGAGAAGCTCTACCGGGCCACCTACGCCGTTCTCAAGGACAGCGAGTCGCTGTCGCAGCTCTCCCAGTCCCTCTACAACCAAGGCAAGTCGGCCGAAGCCCTGACTATGTTCAAGGAAGCTTACGCCAAGAACAAGACGGGCGAGACGGCCTACAACATCGGCGTCACTTTGGCCAGGGAAGCCAAGACCAACCCGTCCGTGACAAACGACGCCATCCGCTATCTTATGGACGCCGGCATCCTGGGGACAAAAAACGCCAAGCAGGCCCAGCAGGCCGTGCAGATCGCCCAGAGCCTGTTCTTCAGCCAGGACAAGGAATGGAACAACCGCGTCAAAGCCATCGAGGAAAGCAACAAGCTGACCGCGGAATGGACCAAGACGCTCAACACCAAGTTCGGCGAGAAGTCCGAAGACGATCTGAGCTCGGACGAGAAGCGCGAATTCCGCCGGCTGAACGAGAACCTGGCGCGCGAAAAGAAGATCGTGGAAGGCATCCAAGCCCAGCAGAAGGCGACCATGGACGCCTTCCAGAAGCTGGTCGACGAGGCCAAGCGCCGCAACGGGAAATAAACGTCTTTCCGAGACACCTGCCCCGTTCTTCGCCCAAATCCGGGAAACGCGGTCCGGGGTATCGTCCCGGCGGCGCGGGTTCACCACTCCTTTTTACGCCAATCCGCTCGGCGCCTCCAGCGCTTCGCAGTCCTCGTAGGGACGTCGCTTCGACAGTCCCCGCGAGGGCGGAACTCCGCATTCAAGATCACCCGGCCATGGAGACCACCCACTCCTTTTCGATTCCGGTAGATAGTCGCGTGCTCAAACAGCCCTCGGCGCCCGTTGGGTGCCCTCGCGGAGAGGCGTAAAAAGCCGGAACCCGCGCGGTTTCGCCGTTGGCCGACACCCCGAACCGCTGACGTTTCCCGGAGATGGGAGAAGAACCTTTTTTCTTGTATTTTTTTTCCGGGGAACCCGATACAATTCAACCATGACCGGAAAAGCGACGACCCGCGAGCAGGCGGCCCGCCGGATCGAAGCCCTGCGGCGGGACATCGTCCACCACGAGAAGAAGTACTATGTCGACAACGACCCCGAGATCTCGGACGCCGAATTCGACGGGCTGATGAAGGAGCTCCAAGGCCTGGAAGAGCTTCACCCCGATCTCGTCACCCCCGACTCCCCCACGCGGCGCGTCGGCGGGGCGCCCGTGGAAGGCTTCGCCTCGGTCCGCCACCGGACCCCGATGATGAGCCTGGACAACGTCTTCTCGGTGGAGGATCTGCAAGAGTTCGGCCGCCGGGTGGAGAAGCTCCTTCCGGATAGGCCGCTCGCCTTCGTGGCCGAGCTCAAGATCGACGGCCTCGGCATTTCCATCCTCTACAAGGGCGGGCGGCTGGCCCAGGCGGTGACGCGGGGCGACGGCGTCCGGGGGGACGACGTCACAGCCAACGTCCGGACGATCCGCAGCTTGCCGCTGGCCATCCCGGAGCAGGGCGAGGTAGAAGTCCGGGGCGAGATCTATCTGCCCTTCGAGTCATTTCGGGCCATCAACCGGGAGCGCGAAGAGCGGGAAGAGCCGCTATTCGCCAACCCGCGCAACGCCGCGGCCGGGTCAATCCGCCAGCTCGACCCGCGGATCACGGCCGCGCGGCGGCTGGACGCCTTCCTCTACTGGCTGACCGTGGACGGGGCCGAGCCGCCGAGCCAATGGGAAACGCTGGCCACCCTCCGCCGGCTCGGCTTCAAGACCAACCCCGAATCCCGCCGCCTCCGCTCGCTGGCCGAAGTGACGGCTTACTGGCGGGAATGGACCGAAAAGCGCGACGGCCTCTCCTACGACGCCGACGGCATCGTCATCAAGATCGACGCCGCCGACCAGCGGGCGGATTTAGGGTCGACCGCCAAGGCTCCCCGCGGCGCCGTGGCCTTCAAATTCCCGGCCCGCCAGGCGACGACCAGGCTCCTGGACATCGTCGTCCAGGTCGGCCGGACGGGCGCCCTAACGCCGGTCGCGGTGCTGGAGCCGGTCCGTCTCTCGGGCACGACGGTCAGCCGGGCCACCCTGCACAACGAGGACGAGATCAAACGCAAGGACATCCGGATCGGCGACGTCGTTCTGGTCGAGAGGAGCGGCGACGTCATCCCCAAGATCGTCAAGCCGATTATCGACTACTCGTCGTCAGGTCGCCGAAACGGCCCGGACGACGAGTACGGGGAGTCTAACGGAAAATCATCCCCGTCGAAGCGCAAACGGGGCGAAGCCTTCGTGATGCCCGCCCGTTGTCCAGCCTGCGGCTCGGCTGTTTTCCGGACTGAGGGCGAGGCCGTGTCCCGCTGCGCCAACCCCTCCTGCCCAGCTCGCCTGCGCGAGTCCATTCTGCATTTCGCGGGCCGGCGGGCGATGAATATCGAAGGCCTGGGCGAAGCGCTGGCCGACCAGCTGCTCGCCGCCAAGCTGGCGGCCTCGCTGCCGGATATCTACGGCCTCAGGCTCGACGACTTGGCCGGATTGGAGCGAATGGGGCCGAAGAGCGCCCAAAACCTCCTGGACGAGATCGAGGCCTCCAAGCGCAACGGCCCCGCCAGGCTCGTTTTCGCCTTGGGCATCCGCCATGTCGGCGAGAAGCTGGCCCGAAACCTGGCCGCTCATTTCCACGACATCGAGGCGCTGGCCGCGGCGGACGAAAAGGCCCTCCTGGAGGTCGAGGAGATCGGCCCGATCGTGGCCGAGAACATCGTCTTCTTCTTCCGTCAGCCGGAGAGCCGCGTCCTTCTGGATCGGCTCAAGGCGGCCGGCGTCCGCTTTCGGTCGGAGAGGCCGGCGGCAGCCGGCGGCGCTGCCCCGCTGGCCGGGCTGACGTTTGTCCTGACCGGACGGCTGGCCTCCTTCAGCCGGGACGAGGCCAAGGCGGAGATCGAGCGGCGCGGCGGCACGGTCACGGATTCGATCTCCAAAAAGACGAGCCGGCTGGTTGTAGGCGAGGAGGCGGGATCGAAGCTGGACAAGGCGGCCAAACTGGGCGTCAAGACCCTGACCGAAGGGGAATTCCGCAAGCTCCTGGAATCGGCCTGACCGGCGGGATCAGCTTTTCTTGCCCCCGAACAGATCCTTGCTCAGTATTCCCTTGCGTCTTTTTTTCCCATCGACCTTGCCGTCGGTCTCGTCCAAGCCCTGGCGGGCGGCCTTGTGCTCGGGATCGAGCTCCAGGGCCTTCTCGAACTGCTTGCGAGCCCGCAGGGCCAACCCTTCCCGCTTGTAGAGATAGCCGAGCCCGACATACGCCTCCGGGTTCCAAGCCTCGATTTCGATCGCCCTTAGGAAATTGCGCTCGGCCTTCTTGCTCAGGTCGGGCACCTTGCTCTCGGCCATGGCCAGAAGGAGATAGTAATCGCCCTTGTCGTCCTTGAGCCGGACCGCCTCCTCCAGGAGGGCCAGGGCTTCCTCGTAGCGCCCCTGGCTGAACAGCGTCTTCCCCTGCCGGAACCGGATTTCGGCGTTGCGGCCGCGGTCCTTGTCGTCGGCCGGGGCGGGGCCGGCCTGCTTGGAGCTGTACATCGCGCGCTTGTCCCGGCTGGTCAAGGTCCGGTAAGCCTTGGTGACCGCGTCGAAGACGGCATCGATCTTTTCCCTGATCTCGGAATCGGCCTGGCGGCCGAAACGATCCGGGTGGAATTTGCGGGCCAGCTTGAAATAGGCCTTCTTGATCTCGTCCTCTCCGGCCGCGCGCCCGACGCCCAAAATCTGGTAATAGTCGAGCTTCGGCAGGCGGCTGTGGAATTCGAGGACTTCCCCGATCTCGGTCGGTATCTCGGCCGGGGCGTCCGGCGGCGCGGAAGAAGCCGGCGGCTCCGGAGACGCCTCGGGGACCGACGCCGCCGCGGGTGCGGGCTCCTGCCATCGCGCCAGGTCGAGGCAATACAGAAGAAACAGCGTCTTCCAGAACGTCTTCGGCTCCAGGGCGCTGGTCGCCGAGGTCGCCTCGCCGGACCGGCGGCCGTCCAGCGAAGCCAAAAGAATTTTCTCATCCGCACTGAGCGTCTTGGAGGAGCCGGAGCCGCCGGCGACGGGGAACTTCAGGCCGAGAAAATCGATCAGAGCCGGATGGAAGGGCATCTCCCGAATGCCCAGCTCGATGAGCTGGGGAAGGTACATTCTCATCTCGAAGTCGATGTCGACGATGCGCTCCCGCGCCTCGAAGTGAAATTGGGCCTCGAATTCCGAGAAAAGCGCCAGGGTGATACGGGACATCTGGGCCAGGAGGGCTTCGTAGAGGTCCTTGTGGGTGATCAGGCGCTTGGCGATCAGGGCTTCCCCGATCATCTGCCCGGAGGAGGTCAGGCTCGGGATCGAGGCCGCGTCTTCGGGGCTGAGGCGGCCCAGGTTCGCCAGGATGGCTCCCAACCGCTCCCCGGGGACATTGGTCTTGGCGAAGATGAGCCCGCCGTCATGGAAGGCCAGGGTCCGTTCCCAATCGTCCCTGCGGGCCACGCCAGGGTCCGTTCCCAATCGTCCCTGCGGGCCACCAAGCGCCCATTTTTGCGCCCGGCATGGATGTCCTTGAGGTGGATGGCGATGTGATTCATGGATGCAGGAGCATTGTAGTCTAAAGGAACCTCCGAATAAAGAAGGTCGGACTCCCTTGGAGGGGGACCCTTTAGCCGCGTCCCCCTCCAACGCCCTATCGGCCGATGGCCGATTAGGGCTGCCACCCCTCCATTGCCCCCCAAACCCCTCGCCCGAGTTTTGAAGATTTCAGATAGGTTCGGCACCCCACACCCTTCGCCCCAACTGAATCCCCCTTCTTCAAACGAATCAATTCATATTGAGGAAGACAAGGCGCCGTTGGTGGATCCTCCCGGAAGTTTCTCCCAAGGCCGACATGTGATAATTTAACTACATGAAAATCGCCTTGGCCCAGATTGCGCCCCACCTGGGGAACATCAAGAAGAACATCGGCCTCCACCTGGAAGCGGCCGAGAAGGCCCGCCGCGAGAAAGCCGACCTGATCGTGTTTCCCGAGCTCGGCCTGACCGGGTACAAGCTCCGCGATCTCGTCGAGACGGTGGCCCTTGATCCCGGCCGGTCCCCGCACCTGCGCGAACTCAAGAGCCTGAGCCGGGAGATCCCCCTTGTCGTGGGATTCGTCGAGGAGCGGCCGGAGGCGAAGGGTCTTTTCTACAATTCGGCCGCTTTCCTGGCCAAGGGCCGGATCCTCCACATCCACCGCAAGGTCTTTCTCCCCACCTTCGGCATGTTCGAGGAAGCCCGGTTTTTCGCCCCGGGCGGCCATTTCGGCTCCTTCCCCTCCCCGTTCGGCCCGGCCGGAATGATGATCTGCCGCGACTTTCTCCATCTCAACGCCGGATATCTCTTGTTTGCGGGAGGCAGCGAGATGATGATCACGATCAGCGCCGCCCCCGGCCGCGGCTTGGGCGGGGAAAAGGGGTTCGCCTCGAGCCGGATGTGGGAGCTGATGGGCGAATCCATGTCCTTTTTCACGACCTCGATCGTCGTCTACTGCAACCGGGTCGGCGGCGAGGACGGCATGACCTTCGCCGGCGGCTCGTTCGTCTACGGTCCCTCGGGCAAGCTTCTGGCCCAGGCGCCGTATTTCGAGAAGCATCTCCTGCTGGCCGAGGTCGATCCGGGCGCCGTGCGCAAGGCCCGCAAGACCTGGCCATGGAGGCGCGACGATAGGCCCGAGATAACCCTGACTTCCCTGCAAAGGACCCTGCTTCGCCATGACGATTAACGCTCCGTTCGCAGTCAAAATCCTAACGGCTTTCATCCGGGACGAGCTGGCCAAATTCGGCTTCGCCAAGGGCGTGCTGGGGCTGTCGGGCGGACTGGATTCGTCCGTCTGCGCCGCCTTGGCGGTTCGGGCCCTAGGACCGTCCAATGTCCTGGGCCTGATGATGCCCTACAGCGCAAGCTTCACCGCCGACCTGGACGACGCGGGCCTCTTGGCGAAGCATCTCGGCATCGCCGCCGAGACGATCGATATCCGGCCCATGGTCGACGCCTACTTCGAGCGGAGGCCGACCGACGACAGGGTCCGCCGCGGCAACAAGATGGCCCGCGAGCGGATGTCCATCCTCTATGATGTCTCGGCCCGCGATCATTCCCTGATCCTGGGCACAAGCAACAAAACCGAGCTCCTGATCGGCTACGGCACGATCCACGGCGATATGGCCTGCGCCATCAACCCCATGGGAGACCTGTACAAAACCCAGGTCCGCCAGCTCGCGGCCCATCTCGAGATCCCGGAACAAATCCAGGCCAAGAAGCCCACGGCCGGCTTGTGGGCCGGACAAACGGACGAGGACGAGCTCGGCTTGACCTACGCCGAGATCGACGAGATCCTCTTCAAGCTGGTCGACGAGCGGGAGCGCCGCGAGGATCTTCTGGCCGCGGGCGCGGCGGCCAAGAAGGTGGACCGAGTGCTGGCCCTGATCAAGGGGTCCGAGTTCAAGCGGCAGCTACCGCCGATCGCCAAGATCTCGGCCCGCACGATCGGCCACGATTTTCTCTACCCCTACGACTGGGAGCGCTGAGGCGGGACCCGCTCCCATGGCCGGAACCCTGTTCGTCGTCGCAACCCCCATCGGGAACCTGGAAGACGTCACCTTCCGGGCCCTCCGGATTCTCAAGGAGGCGGCGGCGATTGCCTGCGAGGACACCCGCCGGACGGCGCTTCTGCTGGCCCGCTACGAGATCAAGAACCGCCTCATCAGCCATTACCAACCGCGTGAAGGGGCCCGCATCCCGATGCTGATCGGCCTGCTGAAAGAAGGCAAGGACGTGGCCCTCGTCTCGGATGCCGGGACGCCGGCCATCTCCGATCCGGGCTTCCGGCTGGTGCGGGAGGCCGTCCGCGAGGGTTTGCGGGTGGTTCCGATTCCCGGCCCCTCGGCCGTCACCACGGCGCTCTGCGCCGCGGGCCTGCCCACCCATAGATTCCTATTCGCCGGCTTCCCGCCGCCGAAGTCCGAGGGGCTTCGCAAAGCCTTGGTCGCCTTGGCCGAACAGGACGCGACGCTGATCTTTTATTTGCCCGGCCGCAAGATCGAAGCGTTTCTTGAAGCCGTCCAGAAAACCCTCGGCGACCGGCCGGTCGTCATCGCCCGCGAATTGACCAAGATCTATGAGGAGTTCCTCCGCGGATCAGCCTCCGAATTGGCCACCCAAACCAAGGGGCGCGTCTTTAAGGGAGAGCTGACCGTCCTCGTAGGCGGAAAAACCAGGGAATAAATCTCAAATATTTTGATCTTCTCTCGATTCCGGGAAACGCGGCTCTAAGTACCGTCCCGGCAACGCCTTGGTAGTCCTCGCCAGGACAGTTGCTTCAACGGTCCTCGCGAGGGCGGCTTCGGGCTCTACTCGCCTTTTCCCACAGTTCTCTTCGGCGCCTCCAGCGCTTCGCAGTCCTCATCGGGACGTCGCCCCGACCGTCCCCGCGAGGGCGGAACTCCGCATTCGAGATCTACCGGTCTTGGGGACCACCCACTCCGTTTCGATTCCGTCAGATGGTCGCGTGCTCAAACAGCCCTCGGCGGCCGCAGGGCTTCGCAGTCCTCGTAGGGACGTCGTTTCGATCGTCCCCGCGAGGGTTGGCTTCCCTCAGCACCAGCAGCCGAAGGCGCGAACCAAGCCCCTCCTTGAAGGAGGGGCAGGGGCGGTGATATCATTGAGATTAAAAGTGTTATGCGCCTTCGGGACAAGGCGCCGCCCTCGCGATATCGCCGTTGGCCGGTACTCAGAACCGCTATAGTTTTCCTAGAATCTGGAAAAGATCGAAAATATTTTTATCCGAATTTTTTATAAAATTATTTTATATAATTAATAATACATTGTTTACGTACATAGATATATCTGAATTATATTTAACTACGATTTAATAAGAATACTTGACATATTAATACTAAGATATTAGATTATATGGGTAAACGCAAACCTAAGGAGGTTTTTCAATGGCTATTATTCGTTGGGATCCCTTCCGGGATATGGTCACGCTGCGCGAAAGGATGAATCGGGCGTTTGAAGACGTTTTCGCCGGCCGCGGCGAGGACAAAGAGCTGACGCCCAGCGCTTGGGCTCCGTCCGTGGACATCTACGAGACAGAGAACGAGCTCGTCCTGACGGCCGAAGTCCCCGGCATCGCCGAGAAGGACATCGAGATCCGGATCGAGGACAACACCCTTCAGCTGAAGGGCGAGCGGAAGTTCGAGAAGGAAACCAAGGAGGAGAACTACCACCGCATCGAGCGGTCCTACGGCTCCTTCTACCGGGCCTTCACCATGCCCAACTCGATCGACCCCGAATCCATCAAGGCCGAGTACGAGAACGGCGTCCTGCGGATCACGATGCCCAAGCGGCAGGAGCTCAAGCCCCGCACCGTCAAGATCGTCACCCCCGCCGAGAAGAAGTAAGCGCGCGGGTTCCGTAAACCAAGGGAGGCGGTTCGCCGCCTCCCCTTTTTTTTGGTTCTTCTCCCGATTCCGGGAAACGCGGTCCGGAGTGTCGTCCCGGCGGCGCGGGTTCACCACTCCTTTTCACGCTAATCCGCTCGGCGCCTCCAGCGTTTCGCAGTCCTCGTCGGGACTTCGTTTCGACAGTCCCCGCGAGGGCGGAACTCCGCATTCGAGATCTCTCGGTTATGGAGACCACCCACTCTGTTTCGATTCCTTTAGATGGTCGCGTGCTCAAACAGCCCCGGCGCCCGTTGGGTGCCCTCGCGGAGAGGCGTAAAAAGCCGGAACCCGCGCGGTTTCGCCGTTGGCCGACACTCCAAACCGCTGATGTTTCCCGAGATGGGAGAAGAAATTGTTTTATCCCTGCTCAGGCCTGGGCGATGGTCACGGCGCGAACGTCGGCCGCGCCCGCCCGCCGCAGCTCGCGGGCGCACTCGCCCAGGGTCGAGCCCGTCGTGAAGACGTCGTCCACGAGCACGATGACGCGGCCGCGGATCCGGTCCGGCCGCACGACTTTAAACGCCCCCCGGACATTGGCCCGGCGTTCGGCCTTCCCCAGCCTCGTCTGCGGCGGGATATCGGCCATCCGCCGCAGGGCCCGGGTCTCGACGGGCCGTCCCGTCAGCCGGCTCAATTCCCCGGCCAAGGCTTCGGCCTGGTTGAAGCCCCGCTGCCGCCGCCGCTTTTTGTGAAGCGGCACGGGGACGAAGACGCCATCCTCCCAGAGGGCCTCTTCCCCGCGCAGAGCGGAAGCGACAAACGAGCCCAGCGGCTTGGCCAGCGGCCGGTATTTGCGGAATTTGAACAGGAGCAGCGCTTCTTTCAGGGTTCCGCCGTAAAGCCCGGCCGAGCGGTGCCGCGAAAACGGGGGCGGGGATACCAGGCAGTCGCCGCAAAGATGGGGATCGACCGCGGCGCCGAAACCTCGGCCGCAGGACGGGCAAACCGGGCCATGGAGCGGCGACAAGCCGGATATACAGTCCGGGCAGAGCACGCGCTCGCCAGGCCCATCCAGTAAACGGCCGCACAGGCGGCAGGCGGAAGGGAAGACAAGCAATTCGAGGAGGCGCGCTCCCAACCTTCCGGTCAGGCGCACTCCGTCTCGGCCTTTTCCTCGCATTCGATGCATAGGGGCGCCCAGGGCAGATGGCTCAACCGTTTCTTGCCGATTTCTTTCTGGCACATTAGGCAGTTTCCGAATTCGCGCTTGTCGATGCGCTTCAGGGCGGCATCGATCTGAAGCAGCTCGTCCCTTTCGGCGTCGGACATGCTGAGCAGGAATTCCTTGGTGTAGGAGCTCTCGGCCTTGTCGGCCAGGTCCTGGGCGATATCCGTCTCGACCTGTTTGCTTTCGTTCCGGAATTCGCTCAGCTTGTTGACGAGATCGTTGCGGCGGTCGGCCAGCTTCTTGCGGTATTCCTCAATCTCTTTCTTGGTCAGGACCGGCTTCTTATTTAGCATACGGTCTCCCTTTCATGAGCGAAAGCGCTCGGAAGATTTGTTCCATCAGTACGAGACGGCAGAGCTCGTGCGAATATGTCATGCGAGACAAGGACAAACACAAGTCGGCCCTTTCCAGCAGGCGCGGCGCCAACCCCAGGAAGCCCCCCACCAGGAAGGCTACCGACCGGGTCCCCGCGACGGCGCGCCCCTCGAAAAACCGGGCCAGCTCGGGCGAGCTCATCTCGCGGCCTCGGTCAAAGAGGGTGACAATATAATCGTCTTTGATCTGCTTTTCAAGACCCGCGGCCTCGATTTCCAGGATTTTTTTGGCCGCCTTTTCGTCCAGGCCCTTGGCCGCCGACGTCTCGATCAAGCGGGTCGGCATGAGGTCGGTGATGCGTTTGAGGTAATGAGCCTGGAGCTCGGGGATGCCCGGCAGCTTGGCCCGGCCCGGCCACAACAGCTTGATTTGCACGCCGCGGTCCGGCTCAATAAGACGCCCGGGGCGCGTCGGCCCAGAGCTTTTCCATGGCGTAATAATCCCGAGCCGCCCGGGAGAAGATGTGGACAAGAAAGAACCCGTAGTCCATCAGGATCCACTCTCCGTGAGCCCGGCCCTCGACTCCCAACGGCCGGATCTTGATCTTCTTGAGCGCCTCTTCGATGCCGTCGGCGATGGCCGCGTTCTGGCGGCCTGAATGGCCGTGCAGGATGACGAAAAAATCGGTGAACGCGGAGGTGCCGCGCAGGTCGAGAATTCGCAGATCCTCGGCCTTTTTATCAAGGGCCGCCTTGGCCGTCGTCTTCAAGGCGGAGGGAAGGCCTCTTTTGTCCAGCTTTTTCGTGTCGGTCGTCGCATTGGTCATGGGTGGATCAGAATCCTCCTTCGTATAATCGCCTGGCCCGGATATGGGCGGCCACGGCCGGCGGGGCGAGCCGCCCCAAGGGGCGGTCCAGACGGGCCCGCTTCCGGATTTCGGTCGAGGACACCGACAGGGCGTCGATCGGAAGCAGAAAGATCCGGCCGGGAATAAGCTCGTCCTCGCGGACGGAGCCCGTCCGGCCGAGCTTTCGAATGCAGCCGGCGTATTTCGGCCCAAGGCCGCGGACGGAAGCCTCGAGGCCGGCCCCCGGCCGCGTGGTCACGATGAACACGCAGCTCCGCAGGACCCGCTCCCACTCCCGCCACGTCTTGATGTCCCGGAAGGCATCTGCTCCCGTGATGAAGAACAGATGGGCCCCGGGGAACCGGCGGCGCATCCGCTCGATGGTCCGGATGGAATACGACGTCCCGCCGGCCCGGATCTCGACCGGGCTGACCGTCCAGCCACCCCGTCCGGCCACGGCCAGTTGGACCATCCGGTAACGTTCCGCAGCCGGCGCCATGTCCGGGCGGGCCTTGTGCGGCGGAATGGAGGCGGGGACGAACAGGATCCGGTCCAGGCCGAACCGCCGCCCGACGATTCGGGCCGAGCGCAAGTGGCCGGCGTGGATTGGATCAAAAGTCCCGCCGAAGATGGCGATCCGACGCGGCCGCTTCATGGCCGGTCCTGCGCTTTCTCTGCGGCTTTCCGCTTGGCGATCTCTTCGGCCAGGAGGGATTTCAGGGCAGCCACGCCTTCGGATTTAATGGCCGACAGAGCCACAAACGGCAGCTTCCGCCGGGCCGCCATCTTGCGGACGGCCGTCAGCCGGGAACGGTCCTCCCCAAGCAGATCGATTTTGTTGGCCACGATGACCTGAGGCCGGCGGGCCAGCTCAGGATTGAAAGCCTCGAGCTCCTTCATGATAACCCGGAAATCCCGGACCGGATCGCGTCCCGAGTACGGGGAGACGTCGATCAAATGGACCAGGACCTTGGTCCGTTCGACATGCCGCAGAAATTGGATGCCCAAGCCTTGGCCGAGATGGGCGCCCTCGATCAGGCCGGGGATATCGGCCACGACGAAGCTCGTATCTCCCCCGGCGTCGACGACGCCGAGATTCGGGATCAGAGTCGTGAACGGGTAGTCGGCGATCACGGGCCGGGCGGCCGAGATGCGGGTGATGAGAGTGGATTTGCCGACGTTGGGGAATCCGATCAGCCCCGCGTCGGCGATCAGCTTGAGCTCCAGGACAAGCTCGCGCTCCTCGCCCTCCCGCCCGGGCTCATGCTCGCGCGGCGCTTGATGAGTAGCCCTGGCGAATGAAGCGTTGCCCCGGCCGCCCTTGCCCCCCGCGGCCGCGATGGTCCGCTCGCCGGGCGTGAGGAGATCATGCACGATCTCGCCGGTCGAGGCGACCTTGACCACCGTGCCGATGGGGACGCGGAGATCGAGATCGGCGCCGCGCTTGCCGCTGCGGTTATTTCCTTCGCCGGGAGCGCCGTTCTTGGCTTTGTTGATGGGGTGGAAGCGGAAGAAGGACAGGGTGTTCAGGCCCGCCTCCACGGTCAGGACGACGTTGCCGCCGCGCCCGCCGTGGCCGCCGTCCGGGCCGCCGCGCGGCACTCCGGCCTCGCGGCGGAAGCTGACGCATCCATCCCCCCCCCGCCCGGCGTGCAGAAAGACCTTAACCTGGTCGATGAACATGCTGGCGAAGGGAAATGTATCGGTCGCGGATCAGTCGGTCAGACCGGCAGAACCGAGACGAATTTCCCCTTCTTCCCCTTGTCTTCGAAGTGGACCACTCCGGCGATCTTGGCGAAAAGGGTGTCGTCCCCACCGCGCCCGACGTTCTTGCCGGGCTTGAACGGCGTGCCCCGCTGGCGCACTAGAATGGAACCGCCCTTGACCGTCTGTCCGCCGTAGTTCTTGACGCCCAGCCGCTTGGACTGGCTATCCCGACCGTTGCGGCCTACGCCGCTTCCTCTTTTCGTGGCCATCGTCGATCTCCTTCTCGATTACGCGCTTACTTGGCGGCCTTCTTGGCCTTGGGCTTCTTGATCGCAGGCTTTTTCGCCGCGGGCTTGGCGGCCTTGGCTTTGGCCTTGGCCGGTTTGGCCGCGGGGATGGGCTCGGCCTTGGGCTCGGGCTTGGCCGCCTTGGGCTTAGGCTTGGGCGACGGCTTCGGGGTGGCCTTGGGGGCCACGGCCGGAGGCGCCTCGATCTTGAGCTCATCGGCCGGAACGACGGCCGTATCGGGGTAGATGGCCAGAATCTTGACCTCGGTCAGCGTCTGCCGATGGCCGCGGGTGCGTCGATACTGTTTCCGGCGTTTCTTCTTGAAAACCAGAATTTTCTCGTCCCGAAAGATCTTGACCACCTCGGCCTTGACCACGGCCTTCTCGAGGACGGGGGTGCCGATCTCGGTCACGGCGCCGTCGTCGATGAGCAACACCTGGTCGAAGAGGACCTTCTGGCCCGCCGCATAGGCGAGCCTTTCCACATGGAGGGTGTCGCCGACCTTGACGACATACTGCTTTCCGCCCGTCTTGATTACAGCCAGCATCGGTTATCTACCTTTGTTTGGAGTTCGAGAGACAAAAATAGGGGCTAACCTTAACATAGCCCTTGGCTTATGTCAACCGCGGAAAGGCGATCCGGGGGCGGCCGGGCGGCGTTGCGTTTGGCCCGGGATGGGCTATAATCCCGGGGGAAACGAGGGCGGTTAGCTCAGCGGTAGAGCATCGGTTTTACACGCCGGTGGCCGCAGGTTCGAATCCTGCACCGCCCACCAAGTTCCATCCTTCCGCGGCCGTTGTTTCCCATCGGCCGCGGAAAGGGGTACAATTGGGCTACCATTGGAAGGAGCCTGACCAAGGCCCATGACCGTCCGCCGCAAGGTTTTCATCATCCTGGCTCTATCCATCGGTTTGCTCCTGCTCTTCATGGCCGGC